>JAISAE010000091.1 GCA_031266875.1 Treponema sp. | reverse complement strand
CATATTACAACCGTGGCAATGCGTACTACAATAAAGAGGACTATGACCGCGCCATAGCGGACTATACCCAGGTGATACGGCTTGACCCTAATTACACCTTCGCGTATTACAGCCGCGGCGATGCGTACCACAATAAAGGGGACAATGACCGCGCCATAGCGGACTATACCCAGGTGATACGGCTTGACCCCAATAATGCTTGGGCGTATTACGACCGCGGTAATGCGTACCACAGTAAAGGTAATACGTCGTACTACAATAAAGAGGACTATGACCGCGCCATAGCGGACTATACCCAGGCGATCCGGCTTGACCCCAATAATGCTTGGGTGTATTGCTACCGTGGCGTTGCGTATTACACCAAAGGGGACTATGACCGCGCCATAGCGGACTATACCCAGGCGTTACGACTTGACCCCAATTATGTCGCGGCGTATTACAGCCGTGGCGTTGCGTATTACACCAAAGGGGACAATGACCACGCCATAGCGGACTATACCCAGGTGATACGGCTTGACCCCAATAATGTCGCGGCGTATTACAACCGTGGTAATGCGTATTACGACAAAGGGGACTATGACCGTGCCATAGCAGACTACACCCAGGCGTTACGGCTTGACCCTAATGATGCCGATGCCAGGAAAGGGCTTGAAAACGCACGGCAGGCGCGGGGGTATTAACAAGGGAACAAACCACCCCTGTATGGGGGCGGATATTTTTTGACGGTGGGAAAGACCGCAGAGGATCATAAAATTATGGATAAAACGAGCATGGAAAATAAGAAAACAGAAGATGAAAGGTTTGATTCAGAAGTTATCATAGCAGCAATTAGAAGACTTAATGATAAGGATTCTAAAGCTTATAAAGTGACAGAGTATTACCGTGAATTAACAACCGGCAATTTAGATGATGGTGGAATTCCTTTGGCTAGAGGCAAGGTATTAAACGGCAAGGTATTAAACATTGAAAAAGAACTTAGAAAATGGACCGAAGAGCATCCAAATAAAGGGGCAACTATTATGCAACCCGAGGAAAATGCACTTATTTTAATCAACGATCTTAGAAACAAAGAGCTTCTAAAATAATACAGGGGTGCCAGGCACTGAATTTCCGATAACCCAAAACGCGCCTAACATCAAGCGGGGCCAAGCGTACAGACTTTCGGTCTGATATGCAAGGTCCCGCTTTTTTTGCAAAAAGCATTGAAGGTCTGGCCTCAGCGCAGTTGGTCAAGACCCCGGCTTTGCCGAGGGCGACTTAGAAAGCCGCCGTCTGACAACCACTTGTTAATTATTGTTTATGGTATACTTGGGCGAAGGAGAATGATATGGGCGAAGTACGAACGGAAATTACCCTAGTCAACATTGAGGATCAGGGTGTTGCGAATCGGGGCTATATGCCTCAGGATCAAGTTAGGCGGCTCACGGTCAACGCCGTAGTAGATACCAGCGCGTGGACTCTGATCATCAACGAGGAAACCCGCGAAAAGCTGGGCCTGCGGGTGGAGGAAATCAGTGAGACCATTGTCGCCGGAGGGGGAACGGTCCTCAGTCGAATAACGGAATACGTGGAGGTCCGCTGGAAAGACCGGAAGACCGCTTGCGAAGCGGTAGTCCTCCCTGGTGAGGAAGACATCCTTCTGGGCGCATACTCTCTGGAGGGGATGGATTTGATGATTCATCCCAGACGACAGGAGGTTACCGGCGCCCACGGCGACAAGATTCGCAATGTGGTTAAGTGAACAGTAACAGCCCCCTTCTGTGCGGGAATGTAGGGGCGGTAAGCGCCACATTGACACCCCTAGTCAAGGCGCCAGCTTCAGCGCAGTTGGTCAAGTTCCCAGCGGGCGCGATTGCGTACTGCCGACGGGTTTGTGCTTGCCAGAAGCGTAACCAGTAACTTTGCTCCGGTGGCGCTGAGGATTGGGCCGGAAAAGCGGCAGAGTGAGCCAATAGCGCCGGCTATGGCGATAAGCGCCTGAGTGTCCCGTATGGCGTGAAGGCCAAGAATCACGCTGGAAAAAGCGTCCATCGCAAGTCCGCCGGGGTCAATACCGACGCGGCCAATGGATTCAGCAGCAGCGGCTTTCACCAGCGGTTCTGGATCATTGTTAAACAGGTCGATTAAAAACGGGACAAGCTCCACCGAGCCAATGGAACCCAGAAGCCTCGCTGCCTCGGCGCGGTGATTCATCTGCACCGGCGGCCTGTTGGTTGAAGGTTGCGGACTGTTTCGCAGGCTGGCGGCGACCTCCATCAAATAGCGGGTGAAGGCTTTTTCATCTTCCCCAATCTGACCTTTGCTTATAGCCTCATTGATGCGGCTAAACCTGAGCTTCAGCTCGCTGTCGCTAAAACGATAGTCGCCACGCGGTGGAAACTCACCCAGGTTATAGGAACGTTGAACCGGTGTGTCTGGCGCCACTTCCGGTGTCAGAGGCGCGTCCTCAAAGCGATAGGCGTAAAATACCCAGTCTGTGCCGCCTGAAAACAAGAGGCCGTTATCGCTCCACGCGGAAAGCGAAGACGCGCCCACAAGCCGAAAAAACCAGCGCCGCTCGCCCTCCTCGCTAAACCCTGCCGCGCCGGACTTGGCAAGCGTGTATATACCCTGCTCGCTGTAGCGCATGATAAGGTCTGTATCGTCTTTCGCCAGTTCTTCCGGCTGAATGTTACTCTGCCCTGTCCAGAGGATGCGTCCCTCAATTAAAGAAAGGAGTACAACCTGCCCATTCACCAGGGTTATGGCGACTTTATCCGTGGGGTCGCCGGTGTTCTGCCTGTCAATCGCCGCTTTTGGAGGGGCGGGCAATGTTGGAAGCGGGGGATAAGCGGCGTTTCCGTTAATTTCCATAGCGCCGCTTTTGTAAAGTATGAGTACCGGCGCTTCTTCGCCATTTCCTGACAGGGGAACAAGAACGGCTGCTTCATCACTCAGTTCACAAGAAATAAGCTGGCCAAATACGCTGACGCGGAGTAGTTCGCCATTGGCAAGCGCCATAACAAAACCACCCTGCTTATCAGACACCGGCGTTACGGCTATCGCGCTTTGCAGGGGCTTGCTCCAGAGCGGATAACCTGCCTGCGTGTAGCAGAACAGCTTCCGCGCTGTTGCCGCAAATATCCGGCCATCCCAGCCAAGCAGCACTGGCGCGACAAGGGGTGCGCCCAGATTAACCCGCCATAATTCCCGCCCAACACGGTTCAGCGCGATAAGGTTCCCGTTTGTTCGGCAGATATAGCTCATTCCCTCCTGCGTTCTGCTGAGGTAGGGCGTGAGTCGCCCGGGCGTGGTATATGTCCACAGGGGTTTGCCGTCTTCGGTGTAGGCTCTGACGCTCCCGCCGTTACATACCACCACAACCGCGCCATCCTGCACTGCCGGCAGACCAAGCGCCTGTGCGCCCAGCGCGAGTTGCCATACTGGTCTGGCAGTGGGGAGCGCAATGTTCCTGCCTGCTGACTGCGGTGTCAGAGACGCCACGCTCAGGGTAAACATAATGAACGATAAAAGATATTTATGATAACGCATAACCTTAAGCTCCTGTATGGGTGAACACCGCGAGACTCTCAATATGAGGCGTCTGCGGGTAAAAATCATAAAGGGTCAGAGACTTTAGCCAATACCCACCGGCGAGCAGTTCCTTTGCATCCCGCGCCAGTGTCGCTGGATCGCAGGACACATAGGCCAGCAAGGGAAGCGCAGCCCGGGCAAGCCGTTTTCGCAAAAGCGGCGACAAGCCCTGCCGGGGCGGGTCAAGCACAACAAAACCGTAGTCAAAGGCGGACGCCCGCGCCCATTCATCAACGCTTTGGGCAAAGCAGCAGAACAACGGCTGACTCCGTGTACCTTTGTTCCGTGTGTTCTCCCGCGCAAGGCTTATGGCGACTTTGTTTTGCTCAACCAAGTCCATGCGTGGGAAAGGCAGAAACGCGGCAAAGGTTCCCACCCCGCAGTAAATATCAGCGGCGTTCAACGACGTATCCAGCCCGGCGCTGACGGCAAGCAAGTTCTGAATCAGCGCCTCAAGCATAAGCGCGTTACTTTGAAAGAACACGCCCGCGTCTATAAGCACTTGCCGGTCAAGGATTGGGACAGGACCTCGGCTCGTGCCGCCTTCACTCAGCAGTATATCGCCGCGAGCGTATACGGAGAAGCGGTCTTTTTCAGGCGGCGGTGTAAGACGCTTGCCGGCTAGCGCCTGCCGTATCAGCGGATCGGCTATGGGGCAGTCTGAGACGCTGACGAGCGTGTCGCTGTTCCGTGCCTTGAAACCCAGCGCCGTTTTCCCCGAACCCTCGCGGATATAGTGAAACTGGACACGGTTCCGGTACCCAAAAGGCGGGGAAGCCCGAACCGTGATCGCCGGAAGCGCCGAGATGCCGCCAATGCGCGTAAAAGCGTCGCGCAGGATATGCTCCTTTTCAGCAAGCTGCGTTTCATAGGCAATATGCTGAAGCGAACAGCCGCCGCAGGTCTGATGAAACGGGCAAAATGGCGTAACCCTTTGCGGCGAAGGCTCTGTAAGTTCCAGTACCTTCGCTCTTGCCCAGCCTTGATGCTCCTCATATACGCGAGCCAGCAGCGTATCTCCGGGGCAGGAGCCATCAATAAAGACACTCTGTCCCTCATAACGGGCAAGCCCGGCCCCGCCCGCGACAAGCTGTTCCACATGCGTGGAAAAAATAATTCCAATATTCATAAGTTCAATCTACCATGATTGCAATACCTTCCTGATAGAGGGTAGAATGTCCACATGGATAGCTTAAAAACACCGGAAACGAACGCGCCTGATAAAGGGGTGAACGAGTCTGGTGAATCATGCTCCACGCAATGGTTAAGCGCCGATGATGGGGTGAAACTTTTTGTAAGGAGCTGGATACCCCAACCAGCGGTTCCGCTGCGCGCCATTGTACACATTGTACACGGCATGGCGGAACATTCCCTGCGCTACGAACGGCTGGCGCTGCGGCTCAACACAGCGGGAATCGCGGTCTGGGCTGCTGATATGCGGGGACACGGCAAAACCGCCGACCTTGCGGTAAACGACGCTGCGCGAGGCGGCCTCTTGGGACACTGCGCGGATAAGGACGCGATTTCGCGTATCGCCGCTGATATTGACGCGCTCAACCGTGCCATTGGCAAGCAGTACCCGAATATACCACTTTTTCTGCTGGGACATTCATGGGGTTCATTCCTCGCCCAGAACTACATTGAAACCTATGGGAACCGGCTCGCCGGCTGTATTCTTTCCGGCACACGAGGGCCTGACGGCCTGAAGATCAAGGCCGGAATGACGCTTATGACCGCACTCGCCACCCTGCATGGCCGTAAAGGTTCGTTTCTGGCGCACGCTATAGCCGACGGCCCCTATAACCGGCCATTCAAGCCGACTCGAACCGCCTTTGACTGGCTGTCGCGGGACGAAAAAGAGGTTGACGCCTATATCATTGACCCGTTTTGCGGCAAACTCTGCTCAAGCGTGTTTTACCGCGACCTGCTTTTGCTCCTGAACAAGATACACAAGCCAGAAGCCCTTGCCGCCATAAAGCGTGAGCTTCCCATCTATATATTCGGGGGAAGTACAGACCCGGTCGGAGATATGGGCAATAGTCCCACGGCCCTGGTGAACGCTTATCGGTCTATAGGCATACAGGATTTGGAATTCGTGCTGTACCCTGGCGCCCGGCATGAAACACTTAATGAGACTAACCGGGAAGAGGTAACCGAAAACCTGCTTGCCTGGATTCTAAAACATTGTTAGAGAGGCTTCTTTCTTGCGCATTCGTTATTCTACTGAAAAAGATGGAAGGCCCGTTAAAAAAGCGATTGTCTATACCCAAGACGAACACGGTATTGATTCTTCAAAAGTGGATACCGACGCGGTAATGATTGTCAAACGCCTGCGGGCCAATGGTTTTGAAACATATATTGTCGGCGGCGCGGTTCGGGACCTGATTCTAGGCCAGGCGCCAAAGGACTTTGACATCGTAAGCGACGCGAGCCCTGCCAACATCCGCCAACTCTTCCGTAACGCACGGATCATTGGACACCGCTTCCGGCTCGTTCATGTGGCGCTTGGCGCAAAGCTCTTTGAGGTTTCAACGTTTCGTTCCCTCAAAGACGGGCTGACCAGTAACACCTATGGCACGATTGAGGAAGACGTACAGCGACGGGACTTTTCCATGAACGCGCTGTTCTATGATCCAATTGAGCAGCTTGTCGTTGATTATGTGGACGGCATGAAAGATATATGGAAGAAACAGGTTCGGCCTATCATTCCCCTGAGCACCATATTCACCGACGATCCGGTTCGCATGATTCGCGCCGTGAAGTACGGCGCTACAACCGGCTTTCACATCCCTCTTCAGGTTCAGTGGAAGATACGGCGGCAGGTATCACTTCTTTCGTCAGTATCGCCTTCCCGTCTCACTGAGGAAATTTTTAAGATTATCCACTCACCCCATGCCGCCCATATCGTCGAGAACCTCAACGCCTTAGGCATCTACGCCTATCTCCAGCCAAACGCCGCCGCTCGTATGCAGAACCACGAGTTCAACGCTCAGTACCTGCAACGCCTAGCCGCTGAAAAAACCAATATGGAACAGGCGCTTGCCTCGCTTATCGCAGCCTTTCTTGAAAACGACAACAGCATAGTATGGGACGAAGCCCACTTCAAAGAGGTCTGTTTAGCGGCGCGAAGCTTTATCCTGCCCATGAACCCGCCCCGTGTGCTTCTGGATCGAGCCGTGCGCCTCTTGTTTAAGGAACACGACGTCATTGTGAAACGAGCGCCCTGGTTTGCAAACAACTCGTACAGGCGCAAACGCTCCGCAAGGCGTGATACCGATGCCTAAGCTGAATCTGCACGCAGAATTGAATCCCCCGCAGTTGCAAGCCGTAACCCATGTTAACGGGCCGCTCCTCATCATTGCCGGCGCGGGTTCGGGGAAGACGCGGGTCATCACCTACCGTATCGCGCACATGCTTGAACGCGGGATACCCCAATCCGCGATTCTGGCGCTCACCTTCACCAACAAAGCAGCGCGGGAAATGGAAACACGGGTCAAGGAGCTGACCAGTCGAAAGCTCCAGAGCCTTACCGTCAGCACGTTTCACGCTTTTGGGGTAAAAATCCTCCGTGAAGAGATAGAACGCCTCGACTACCGAAAAAACTTTTCAATTTACGACGAAACCGACCGTAACCAGCTTCTCAAGGACAGCCTGCGGGAGCGCGGCCATTCACTCGAAGGAACCGATCTCTACGCTTTAGGCCAGTTGTTTTCCAATGTGAAAACCAGCCGCGTCCGCTGGGGTGAAGGCGCTGATCTCAGCCTCGAAGACGTATATACCGAGTACCAGAACAGCCTGAAAGTGTTTAACGCCGTGGACTTCGACGACCTCTTAGCTCTGCCCATCTCAATCTTTGAACAGTTCCCAGACGCCCTTGAAAAATACCGCGCCCGCTATCGCTATATCCTCATCGACGAATTTCAGGACACAAGCCTCATCCAGTATCGCTTGATGCGGCTTTTAGCTGACAAAAACGTCTGCGTGGTCGGCGACGATGACCAATCGATCTACTCATGGCGCGGCGCGAACTACGAGAACATACTCCAGTTCGAGCGGGACTTCCCTGAAACCGTTGAAATCAAGCTGGAACAGAACTACCGCTCCACCACCACGATCCTTGAGGCCGCAAACGGTGTCATTGCCAACAACACCAATCGCAAGGAAAAGGCGCTCTGGTCAGGCAACGCCGGCGGCAAGCCCATCGCCCTCTATTACCCGTCCACTGAAAGCGACGAGGCTGACTTCATCGCCTCTGAAATAAAAAAAATGCGCTTCAATGATCACCGCAAATACGACGACTTCGGCGTGTTAATCAGAACCAACTCACTCACCCGCGCCATTGAAGAAGCCTTTCTCGCGGAAAACATTCCGTACCGCGTTTCAGGCGGCACCAGTTTTTTCCAGCGCAAGGAAATCAAGGACGCCCTCTCCTACCTCCGCGTCATTGCCAACCCCGATGATGACGTCAACCTCCTGCGTATCATCAATACGCCGCGCCGGGGCATTGGCAAAAGCTCCATAACCCAGCTTACCGGACTTGCGCGCAAAAACAACTCCTCCATCTGGGACGCCCTAAACCGCCTGCGTTACGCTCAGGACACCCTCTTCACCGAAACAGACCGCGCTGACTTTGACGAATTCGCCAGCCTCATTGAGCGATACCGTGAGGAAATGCTGGGTAAACGCGGCCTTTCCACCAAAGTTCACGCCTTGATAGATGAAATTGATTACTGGAGCTACCTCGTCAGCGAACACAGCAAGGAAGAAAAAATCGCCCGCTGGAAATTTGCCAACCTCAACACCCTGGTTCAGTCCATTGCCACTTGGGAACACGACCCCGACAACCTCGATCCCACCCTTTTCGCCTATCTCAACCGCGTGAGCCTCATCACGCAGAACGATGGCGACGACCCGCAGGACAAGGGCAAGGTAAACCTCTCAACAATTCACGCCGCCAAGGGCCTTGAATACCCCGTTGTCTTCATCGCTGGCGTGGAAGACGGCGTCATCCCACACGCCCGCAGCCTTGAAGACAGCGACGGCGATTCCGACCTTCGCCCCATTGAGGAGGAACGCCGCCTTTTTTACGTAGCCATCACCCGCGCCCGCGACAAGCTCGTCATCACCAGTTGCCTTCACCGCCGCCGTCTCCAGAGTGAGACCAACTGCGCTCCATCGCCCTTTCTCGCTGAAATTCCTTGCCACCTAATAGAGGAAAACGCGCCCTCAGAATCTGAGGAAGACGAAGCGCAAGCCGCCGCCAATTTCTTTGCCCAGCTCAAAAGCCGCTTCCGCTGACACGCCATTGCCAAGCCCTTTGAGGCAAAATTCTGCTCAAGCGTGTCTGAAGAGACACTCTGAGCATATTGCGACACTCTCTTTCAATATCCAGAGACACTCGAAGAGTATTGCTGACACTCTCTTTCAATATCCAGAGACACTCGGAACGTATTGCGACACTCTCTTTCAATATCCAGAGACACTCTGAGCATATTGCGACACTCTCTTTCAGTGTCCAGAGACACTCGGAGAGTATCGCTGACACTCTTTTTCAATGTCCAGAGACACTCGGAGAGTGTTACGACACTCTTTTTCAATATCCAGAGACACTCGGAGAGTGTTACGACACTCTTTTTCAGTGTCCAGAGACACTCGGAGAGTGTTACGACACTCTTTTTCAATGTCCAGAGACACTCGGAGAGTGTTACGACACTCTCTTTCAGTGTCCAGAGACACTCGGAGAGTGTTACGACACTCTTTTTCAATATCCAGAGACACTCGGAACGTATTGCGACACTCTCTTTCAGTGTCCAGAGACACTCTGAAGGTGTCAGCTTTCACTGTATGGCGTGCCGCCTCTCATCAGCAATTCGCCAGCATTTATGGCGGCTTGCGCCGCGAAACCGCTGTCTCCACAATGAGGGTGGTTATAATGGATTTATGAGCCATAAGGCATGGATAATGAGAAACAACATTGTAAACAGCCGAAACAGTATGCGATATTGCGTCTAAGGTTTTTTATGATTGACTACATTATGTAGGGTCTATACCATATACTCTAGAGGTAGCATTATGAACAGGAAATTGGCTCTTGCCATTGGGGAAAAGATAAACAAAGCCGTAACCGTATTGAATAGAGAAAAGCAAATAGCGCGGGATTACGGCATTGGATTTCCCTTGAATCACGCGGAAGTACATTTATTGGATATTATCAACCAACATCAAGGCGAAAACACAAGCCAGCTCGCCCTGCGGAACGGCATAACCAAGGGGGCGGTCGCGCAAATCACGAAAAAACTCATAGAAAAAGACCTTATAACGACTTTTCAAGCGCCGGAAAACCGGAAAGAAGTATATTTTGAACTGACCGAGATAGGCCGAAAGGCCGTTTCCGGGCATGACCGCCACCACAGGCGGCTGAGCGCGGGGCTTTCAAAATACTTTAAGACCCTGAGTGATAAGGATATGCAAACCATATCGGCCTTTCTTGACAAAATAATAGAAGGAAACAGTCCCACTTAAAACTTTATAGTTTAGACACTAAACTACTTGGCGCTTTTTTGTATAGTCGCTATACTATAGATATAACTTGTTTGAAGGAGTATCTAGTGAAAAAGATTCGTCTTTTAGCGGCTGTCGCCGCGCTCGGTTTTCTTCTTGCCTCGTGCGCTACGGGGCAAGGCCGGAATGTCCTGTCTCAGGACGACATTGTGTATCAGGCGCCGCACACCGGAACGCACGAGGAAGCGTTTCAGCGTGCGCAGGTCTGGGCGGCGGAGAATCTGCAAATGGAGCGGCGGCTTTTGGGGTCTCCCGCTGACAGCGTCCGGTACGCGGACAGTGATTCAGGGGTGCTTGTATGCCGGTATACGCTGGTCAACCGTCCCTTGTTCTGGGAAGTGGACGGGATTACGTTTACTATCACCATGGACACAAAATCAGACGCCCTTATTTTCAGTAATTTCACGGGGGATAACGGCAGATTCCTATCGGCAAAGGCGCTAGATAAGGCGCGGGCTTCCCTCGACGAGATTGCTCGTGACTATATCGCGGCGCTGAGCTAGGAAACGGGGCGGCGTATTGCTTGGGGTGGAACGGATTCCACCCCTTTTCCTTATGCGGCAAAAGGAAAAGTATTTTATAAAGGAATTTGTGGTGAGAATAGATAGTTTAGACACTAAATCATTTGACTCTTTTTCGTATAGCAACTATACTATAGATATAACGTATTTGAAGGAGTATCTATGGGACAACCTGTAGTCAAAACAAGATCATTGGGCAAGAAGTACGGCGAAAGATACGCCGTAGTAGACCTTAATGTAGAAATCAGGCAGGGGCAAATTTACGGCCTTATCGGGCAGAACGGCGCGGGGAAAACCACCCTTATCCGTATGCTGACCGGCTTAATTACCCCGACCGAGGGGCAGATCGAGCTTTTTGGTGAATGTGGGGAACAGGCGCTGCAAAAGGCGCGGCGCAGAATGGGAAGCATTGTGGAAACTCCGGCGCTTTACCCCAGTATGACCGCCCGCGCAAACCTTGAAACACAGGCGCGGCTTTTGGGGATCGCGGACAGCGCCTCCGTGATTGGGGAGGCGCTGGAATTGGCGGGACTGGACAACACCGGCAGTAAAAAAGTCCGGGACTTTTCCCTGGGTATGAGACAACGGCTCGCGCTGGCCCAAGCCATGCTCGCAAACCCGGAATTCCTTGTGCTTGATGAGCCGGTAAATGGGCTTGATCCCAAAGGCATCATTGAAAACCGGGAACTGCTCAAAAGCCTTGTCGCGGAAAAAGGCATGACTATTCTTATTTCAAGCCACATCTTGAGCGAACTCTCTCTCCTTGCCACTGATTACGGCATTATCGACAATGGCCGCCTCATCAAACAGATCAGCGTGGATGAACTCCAGCGTGAATGTCGTCAATCTATACGACTGCTTACCCCGGAAGCGGAAAAAGCGGTTTCGTTTCTAAAAGATCATTTCCATATAAAGGACGTGGAAATTGCCGCCAGAGGCGCTTTGGGAAAAGAAATCAAAATCTTTGAACAGCTCGACCATATTACGCGGATGAATATGGCGCTCTGCAAAGTGGATATTCCTGTTAATGCTATCAGCATGGAAGGGCAGGATTTGGAGGCATACTTTATAAAGCTGACCTCTGGTCAGCCACTTACCGGAGGCGCCGCATGACAAATATTCTTAACGCTGAATTGTACAAACTCAAGTCCAACATCGGACTTAAACTATTGCCGCTGGCGGCAGTGGTTATGCCGCTGGTTGTCGTCGGGTTTATGCGCTTTGTATCGGGCGGCGCAACCGTGGAAGGCGAGGCGTATACGGTTACCGATGTATTCGGTTTTGAGCCAGCGGGGTATTTGGGCGCGGGGGCGCTCTCCACTTTGTCGAACCTTTACGGATTTATCGCCGCTGTTTTTGCCGGTCTTTTTATTTCCACAGAGTTCAGTCAGGGAACAATACGGAACGCTCTCTGCATAGGCGTTTCACGAACAAAAGTCTATGTGTCAAAGCTGGCTGTTTCGGCGGCGCTGCTCGCGCTCTGTATGTTCCTCTCGTGCGGAACATTCATTGCGGGTTTTACCGTTACCTATGGTTTTGGCGGCGGCGCGGATTTCCTGCGGGACACGCTCACGGTTTTTTGTATGCAATTTCTGTATCACTTCACCTATACCGGAATTGGCTGCCTGCTCGCCTTTTTAATACCGAACATCGTGATAACCGTGGCAATCGGCGTCATCATTGTTGTCGCGTCAGGCGT
>JAISAE010000033.1 GCA_031266875.1 Treponema sp. | reverse complement strand
GTAATAGATTTATCAAATAAAAATTATAACAAAATTAACGATGAAAAAATAAACGGACGTATAAATATAACGGATTTAGAAAATATTGTAAAAGAATATGGAAAAACAATAATACCATTACTGGAAGAGGCATTTAGCCTTGCAAATGTTTATAATATTGAAAAAGAAAACAGAATGGATATTTATATTCCATTATGGACAAAAGAAGAAGGAAGAAGTGATTTAACATTATCACTAATATGTTATTTAAAAGATAATAACCCAATAATTGAAATTAATGATTTAGAGGTATTGTAAAAAATAATGGAGTACGGGCGTACATCGCATAACAGGACTGTTTACGCTTCGCCGCCAGTAGGCGGCTCGGGGTTCCGTTCGCCTAGGTCATTCCGCTATGCTCCATTCCCACGGCTCACTCCACCCACATTTTGTCGGCCCTGGTCTTTGCTACGCAAAGCCCTTATTCGGGCCGCCAAAACGTCGTAAACAGCCGGAACGTTATGTGCAATTTTGCCTAAAATTGTTAACAAAATATTGACAAAGATATAATTTACATATACCATAATCATAAGGGAGATACTAATGAAAATTATAACAATTTGTGGAAGCCTAAAATTTGAACAAGATATGAAATATTACGCAGAAAAATTGGCATTAGAGGGAAATTGTGTTTTGAGTGTAATTTATCCCACAAAAAATAAGGAAGAATATACAGAAAACGAAATAAATATTTTGGGAATTGGACATATTAAAAGAATAGATATATCAGATGCAATATTTGTTGTGAACAAAAATGGTTATATTGGTGAAGCTGTAAGGAAAGAAATTGATTATGCAAAAAAACATAACAAAGAGATAATATATTTGGAAAAGAATAATGGAGAAAAGAATACAAAAATATTTCAATAAATTGAAATTGGTTCGAGACAAAATTATTAAAAATAGAAAAGGTAAAGCAGTTTATGAAACATTAAATGATAACAATTATTTAAAGAATTGAATCATAAATTGGTTGAAGAATTAGCAGATATATTTGAGGTAATAAATGTAATTATGAAAAATAAAGAAATAGGTCTAAATGAAATAGAGGAAATTAGGATAAAAAAGAGAAAAGAAAGAGGAATATTTGATAGTAAAATATTCTTAAGAAACATAATAGAATAAAGTACGACAATACTGTGCATAACAGGCCTGTTTATGCTTCGCCGCCTTACGGCGGCCATGGTCTTTGCTGTGTAAAGCCCTATCTGAGCCAAGAAAATGTCGTAAACAGCCGGAACGTTATGCGAAATGCTAGCCAGTTATAGTATTGACATTTTTGTCTTTATAAAATATCATAACATAATTCTCAGGAGGAGTTTATGGTAAAAATGATTGTAATGGATCTAGACGGAACATTATTGACAGATGATAAAAATATATCCAATTATACATTATCTGTTTTAAAAAAGTGTAAAAACAATGGTATAAAAATTGTAATAGCGACAGCTAGGTCTGGAAAATCGGCAAAAAGATATATAGAGCTGGTTAAACCTGATATTATGATATTAAACGGCGGGGCATTCGTAATAAATAATGATCAAAAAATTATTTATAAAAAACTTTTGACGGTAGAAACATCCGATGGAATAATAAACGAATGTGTAAAGAATAAAAATGTTGGAGCTTTGACTGTAGAGACAGAAAAAAATTATTATGTTAGTTATAAAGAATCGGCATATCATTCTGATTATATGCATGGTGAATATTATGATTTTTCAAATCAATTATCACAAGAGACGTATAAAATAACCGTAGAAATAATTGATAGGGAAACCGCGTTAAAGATTGAAAATAAATTCAAAGAATGTAAACTAATAAGTTTCTCTGGAGAAAATTGGCATAGGTTTGCGCATAAAGAAGCAGAGAAAATAGACGCAATAAATGCGATTGTAAAACATGACAACATACCAATATCTGAAATAATGGCTTTTGGAGATGATTATAATGATATAGAAATGGTAAGAAATGTAGGAGTAGGAATAGCGATGGAAAACGGTATAGAGGAAATAAAAAAGGTCGCAAAATATATATGTGGAAAGAACAATGAAGATGGAATAGGGAAATGGGTAGAGAAAAATTTGCTGTAAAATAAAAAACGCACTGAGCCTAACAGGATTGTATATGCTCCGCCGCCTTCGGCGATTACAGAGTTCTGTTCGGCTAGGTCATATGCTACGCTCTACTCTCACAGCAAACCTCCGCCATATTTTGTCGGACATGGTTTTGCTGCGCAAAGCAATATCCGGACCGCTAAAACGTCGCAAACAGCCGGAACGTTATGCGAAATAGAGGCTAAACATAATTTGAATGATTTGCAAAAAACAATTTATAGTAAAATTCTTGAGAGTGGTAAGTTCTTAAAATATGCTATATGTAGTGTATACCTGATAAAAAATACACTACATATTGTGTCAAATTAGTATAATATGTCATCAAGGATAACCAAAATAATGTACTCAGCTATAATAAGTGATAATTTACTTTACTTTTTATGAACAATTGAATCAATGGGCGTCCAGTAGTGTATTTTGTTCTTCAATAGAAGGAAATAAAAGTAATTCTTTCATTTGCGATGAGAAAAATTCTGTGACACTGTTTTTGGGATTAAGAGTCCCAAAACAAACGTCAACTGTTAAATCAATTAATGAAATAAGAGCATTTGGAGAATTCATTTTATTAAATTTTACACATCCTGTTGGTGAATGTATTTCAGAATCATCACTAAAAGAAATTCTTTTGATTTTTAACGATGTTAATGATAATGATTACTCTGGACGTGATGAGTTTGACAATGTTGTATCAAATAAATTTGATACAGTACTTAAGTATTATACTGATGGGTATCATGAATATAATGGAGGGTGGATTAAAATTCCTGAAACCGGTATTATTTATGATAAAATCCCTCATAGTGTCTCCCCATTACTGTCTACGAAAAGTGTATTCTTCGAATACAGGAAAAAGTTATGATAATAAGCGTCAGCAGACGAACAGATATTCCGGCATATTACTCAGATTGGTTGCTCAACAGGATAAAAGAGCGTTACGTTTATGTAAGAAACCCAATGAACATACATCAAATCAGTAAAATCAGTCTCGAACCAGATATTGTTGATTGTATTGTTTTTTGGAGTAAAAACCCAACCCCTATGCTTACAAAACTTCAATTTTTAAATGAATACACTTACTATTTTCAATTTACGCTCAATCCGTATGAGAAGGATATAGAAGCAAGACTTCCTTGCAAAAATGAAATACTTGAAACATTTAAACGATTATCTGACAAAATTAGTCCGCAAAGAGTTATTTGGCGGTACGACCCTATTTTGCTTAACAATAAATATAATATTTCGTATCACATAGATAAATTTTATGAATTTTCCGGAAAACTGAAAGGATATACTGAAAAAGTAACATTCAGTTTTATTGATTTTTATAAAAAAATAACAGAAAACATCAAATCGGTTGGAATTGATGAAATAACAAATGAAGAAAAAAATACTATAGCCGATAATTTTTCACGAATCGCAAAAGAAAATAATCTTCTCATAGATACTTGTGCGGAGGATATTGACCTTTCAAAATATAATATAGCGCACGCCAAATGTATTGATGATAGACTAATTACAAAAATAATAGGACATAATTTTATTGTCAAAAAAGATAAAAATCAACGATTTGAATGTGGTTGTATTGGAAGCATTGACATTGGCGAATACAATTCTTGTTCTAATGGCTGTATTTATTGTTATGCAAATTACAGTAAAATTATGGTTGCAAATAATATCAATAAACATAATAGATTTTCACCATTATTAATAGGAAAAAAAGAAGATAATGATATAGTTAATGAAAGAAAAGTATCAACTAATAAAATATTACAAAAAGAACTTTTTTGAAAAATAATTTTTCATAACGGCACATAACAGGTCTGATCTATATATGCTTCGCTCTCTTCGGTCGCTCCAGGGTCTTGTTCGCCTAGCATTAGTGAAAATATATGTACAATAATAATAAAACAGGAAGAAGAATGGTTCGTAGCAACCTGTCTTGAAAATAATATAGCCTCATAAGGGAAAACAATATTGGAAATGGCAATATAAAATAGGCAAAAATTCCAATACTTAGGCCAAATAAAATTATCACTGCATTATCAAAGAAAGAGGATTTATTTTCAAAAGTCAAAAAGGGAGTTATGCAAAATATACGAACGGACATCAATACAACTGTTATTCCAATATATAAGACTGGTGCGTGTGGGATATTAAAAAGTATTCTAATTCAAGCAGAAATAGAATTTGGAAAAATTTATGAAGTTATTATAATCCACACGCAGCCACTTAAAGTACACAAAAACGCCGTTCCGCACAGCAGCGGGATTTACCCCATGGCGGAACGGCGGGATTCGTTATCTCAGGTACAGCGGGCGCTCCACATACTTTGTGTGCAGTAGCTCGTGCGCCTTGTGTCCGTTTGGCTCGCCGAGGAACTCCTTATACACCTGCTGGATAAAGGGGTTCTGGTGCGAACAGCGATACTGGGACTGGGCGTCGTCGGTGTAGAGACCAGCGGCGCGTTTGGCGCGGATTTCGTCAACACAGCCGTAGGGTTGACCACCGCCGGCGACACAACCGCCACGGCACGCCATCACCTCGACAAAGTGGTAGGGTGGCTCTTTATCAGCTTTACGCGCATCGCGGATTTCATCCAGTACGGCAGCAATGTTGCCCATCTGATGCGCAACCGCTATGCGGAGTTTTTTACCGTTGATATCGATCTCGGTGGACTTCACGCCCTCAAGACCACGCACGGGTTTCAGGTTCACGTCGCCGAGTTCCTGCTTGGTGATGAGGTAGTAGGCGCTGCGAACAGCCGCTTCCATCACGCCGCCAGTTGCGCCGAAAATCGTGCCAGCGCCGGTGTAGGAACCAAGCGGGTTGTCGGCTTCTTCGTCCGGCAGTTCGAGTATCTGAATGCCAGCCTGCTTGATCATGCGGGCAAGTTCGCGGGTTGTGATCGAGATATCCACATCATAGCCATAACCCGCGCTCTTCATGTCGTCGTTACGCCGAGTCTCCCACTTCTTGGCGGTACAGGGCATCACTGACACCGAGTAGATCGCCGCCGGGTCTACTCCGGCTTTCTGCGCCCAATACGCCTTGATCATCGCGCCCATTATCTGCTGAGGTGACTTCGCCGTAGAGAAGTTCGGAATCATGTCTGTGTAATACTTCTCCATGTAGTCAACCCACGCGGGACAACAGCTCGTGATGAGCGGCAGGTTGCCGCCGTCGCTGAGGCGCTTCACCAGTTCTGTGCCTTCTTCCATTATAGTGAGGTCTGCGGAGAAGTTCGTGTCAAACACGGTCTTGAAACCGAGTCGGCGGAGCGCGGCATAGATTTTCTTGGTAACAAGCGCACCGGGTTCCAGCCCGAACTCTTCGGCAAGCGCGGCGCGCACCGCCGGGGCAATTTGTACCACTGTATGTGCGTTGGGTTTTTGGAGCATGTTCCACACTTTCACTGTGTCGTCGCGCTCGTAGATAGCGCCAACCGGACAATGGGCGGCGCACTGACCGCACTTGATGCAGGGACTGTCACCAAACGCGGTATCTGCGGCGCTTGCTATGCGTCCACTGAATCCGCGTCCGAGGAATTCAAGCGCCCACACGTTCTGCACGGACTGGCAGACCTTCACGCAGCGTCCGCAGCGTACACACTTTTCAGGGTTAAGCACGATGGCGGGGTTGGTGTCATCAATGGGAAGCTGGTTAAGCAGTTTGGTGAAGGGGCTTTCGCGGATGCCAAATTCTTCGGCGAGGGTTTGAAGCTCGCAACTGCCATTGCGGGGACACTGGAGACAGTCGTTGGGGTGGTTAGACAGGATGAGTTCAACCACTGTGCGACGAACTTCGATGAGTTCAGGGTCGTGGGTAACGATGTCCATGTTCTCCGCGACAGCGGTGGTACAGGCTCGCGCCATACGAGGGCTGCCGGGCCCAGCGGTTCGCACAATGCAGAGGCCGCAGGAACCCCACGGGGGAAGGTCAGGGTTATAGCAGAGGGTCGGAATCTTGATGTTGACCTTCTTTGCCGCCTCAAGGATCGAGGTTCCTTCCTCAATTTGAAGCGCTATGCCGTTTATCTTGCAATTTACCATAGTCTTTTCTCCTTACGCCTTGACGATGGCGCCGAATTTACAGTTCCTGAAACATTCGCCGCACTTGATACACTTGCTCTGATCAATGGCGTGGACTTTTCTCGCCTCGCCGGTGATACAGTTGACCGGGCAACGCTTGGCGCAGAGCGTGCAGCCCTTGCACTTATCCGCTATGATCTCGTAACGCAGGAGCTTCTTACACTTGCCTGCGCGACATTTTTTGTCGTGGATATGCTCAAGATACTCGTCCCTAAAGTTCTTCACGGTGGACAAGGTGGGGTTCGCCGCTGTGGAGCCAAGCGCACAGAGCGACGCCTTGGTCATAGCTTTGCCGATGGCTTCCAGCTTGTCGAGATCAGCCTCTTCGCCATTTCCAGACGTGATTTTGTTGAGGATCGCCAGTATCTGACTGGTACCAATACGGCAGGGTGAACACTTGCCGCAGGACTCGTCAACGCAGAAGTCCATGTAGAAACGCGCCACATCTACCACGCAGTCATCTTCATCCATAACAATCATGCCGCCCGAACCCATCATGGAACCCATGAGGGTGAGTTGCTTGAAGTCAATGGGGGTATCCAGCGCTGCTTCGGTCAAAATACCACCGGAGGGACCGCCGGTCTGTACGCCCTTGAATTTTTTGCCATTCTTGATGCCGCCGCCGATGTCAAAGATAATCTCACGCAGGGTTGTACCCATTGGCACCTCAACAAGGCCGGAATTCTGCACCTTGCCGGTGAGAGCGAAAACTTTTGTGCCTTTGGAATCCTCTGTCCCCATTGAGGCGAACCATGCGCCACCTTTGGTGAGTATCGCGGGAATGTTCGCGTACGTCTCGACGTTGTTGATGACCGTCGGCTTACCCCAGAGGCCGGAAAAGGCTGGAAAAGGCGGCTTCGGCGTGGGCATACCGCGCTGACCTTCGACTGAGCGCATGAGCGCTGTTTCCTCGCCGCAGACAAACGCACCCGCACCAAGGCGTATCTCGATGTCAAAGTCAAAGCCTGACCCCAGAATGTCCTTGCCGAGTAAGCCGTATTCTTTCGCCTGCTTCAAAGCGATTTCAAGACGATATACCGCCAGCGGGTATTCCGCTCGGATATACACAAAGCCTTGATTAGAGCCAATGGTCTTACCACAGATCGCCATGGCTTCGATGACGGAATGAGGATCGCCTTCAATCGTGGAGCGGTCCATGTACGCGCCTGGATCGCCTTCGTCGGCGTTACAGACCACGTACTTCACATCGTTCTGCACCTTGCGAGTAGTATCCCACTTCATCCATGTGGGAAAGCCCGCACCGCCGCGACCGCGAAGTCCCGATGTTTTGAGTTCGCCGATGATGTATTCCGGCTGCCATTCAAAGAGCGCCTTCTCAAGGCTCCTGTACCCGTCGCCGTGAGCGATGTACTCGTGAATGTCCTCTGGATTGAGGACACCGCAGTTCCGCAGTACCACGCGCACCTGCTTCTGGTAAAAACCGATAGGTGGCAGGTCCGCAAGCGCAGAACCACTCGTAGCGGCGACCTTTCCCTCGGCGTCTTTGTACATAAGGCGCGTAAGTTCTTTCCCGCCAATAATTTGTTCGGCGATGATGTCCTTAGCATCCTCCGGTTTTACTTCGACATAAAACGAATTTTCCGGCAGGACTTTGACGATAGGCCCTTTCTCGCAGAACCCGAAACAGCCGGTCTTGATGACCTGCACCTTGTCGGACACGCCCTGTTTCTTGGCCTCCTCAATAAGCCCCTCGTAAATCTCGACGCCCTTGTTTGACTGACATGCGGTTCCACCGCACGTCATGATGTAATGACACCCAGGCTTTCTGAAAACAGCGCTTTGAGCCTCTCGCAGTTGATGCAGGCCATCTCTGGTCAGTTTTGCCATTGTATACCCCCTTATTTGTATTTTTCGAAAATTTTAGGAAGCTGAGACTTGGTCAGCTTACCGTAAGTCTCGTTCCCGATGGTCATAACCGGCGCCAACCCGCAACAGCCTACGCACCGAACCGGGTCCACGGAGAAAAGCCCGTCTGTAGTAACCTCATCCTCTTTGATCTTGAGTAGGTCCCTCGCTTCTTCAATGAGATCACCGCCGCCTTTGAGGTAGCAGGCGGTTCCGAGGCACACGGAAACCTTGTGCTTACCCGGCTTGCTTGTCTTGAAGAAGTGGTAAAACGTAACCACGCCATAGATGCGAGCCAGCGGGATGCCAGTGAGTATAGCGAGTTTCTCCGCCGCCAGCCGTGAGATAAACCCATAGGTCTCCTGGGTCTTGTGCAGCATCATGATGAGACTGCCCGGTTTGACCTTCCATTCTTCGATGAACGCCAGCAGTTCCGGCGGGAATTCAATGGCTTCTCCGCTTTGCGTCTGTGTCATAGTAGTACCTCCATTCGTATTGGATAAAATTTGATAAAAATTTGTCTTATAAAAGATGCTGACATTTTATCTTTATTAAGCAATTTACACAAGCTAAATTTCTCTATTTATTAGCCTCGAAATGGCTTGACAATATTGGATAGTTTCGGATAACGTGCAAGCGACAGTCGGAGATTCATTGAGGCAACAAAGGGTCGTTCGGCGACCCTTTTTTATTATCACTAAGAGGAAGAGTATGCGATTTACCCCAAGAGAAGATGACCCCTTGTTTGACTCGGTTGAGGCTGTAACACGCGGTCTGGGCTTGTCCCTCATTGAGCTGTCCGTGTCTCGCCACAAAGGGAGCGTGCAGGTTAGGGCTACGGTTTATAAAGCAGGAAGCGTGGGGCTTGAAGACTGCTCGCGGGCGCATCGTGCGATGTTACCCCGTCTGGAACTGGCCTTTCCTGATGCGGCACTCTTTGTAGAGGTCTCATCGCCTGGAATTGATCGCACTATCAAAGATGCTTCTGAATTTGCGTATTACAAGGGACGCTGGGTGAAGTGTTATAGGACCGATATTTCCGAATGGTCGTGTGGCGTTCTTGTTGATGCTGACGAAAAGCGTCTGGTGTTGAGCGCTGATGGAAAAGCTGGTGATATACCATATAGTGTTATCGCTAAGGCGAAGTTGGATTGGGAGGTGTAAGTTCGTGGCAATCAATATGTCGGAAGTAATCCTCCAGCTCATGCATGACCGGAGTATGCCGGAGGAACTCATCCTACGGACTATCGAAGAAACCCTTCTTGCGGCTTATAAACGCCGCTATGGAAGTGTGGAGAACGCGATTGTCCGGTTCAATGATGAGCGGGAAGTTTCGATTCACGCAAAGAAGAAAATTGTTAATGGCGAAGAGGACGGCGTCGATCCTGTATGGGAGATAGACATTATGGAAGCGCGAGAACTCAATCCTGACGCGGAAGTGGGAGATGAGATTCTGATCGAGATTGATCCCAAAAAAGAGTTTGACCGGCTTTCCGTGCAGATTGGCAAGCAAACCGCCCGCCAATCCCTGCGGGAGATACAGAAGGACAGCCTCTATGCCGAATACCGTGATAAGGTTGGTGAGCTTATCATCGGCTATTACCAAAGGGAACGAAACGGGACTATCTATGTAGACCTTGGTAAAATGGAAGGGATACTGCCCCGAAAGTACCAGTCGCCACGCGAAAGTTACCGTGCAAATGATCGGATCAAAGCGCTTATCACTGAGGTGAACAAGACACCGTCCGGCTGCCAAGTAGTGCTTTCACGAACCCATACTGATTTTGTGCGGGGGCTGTTTGAGCAGGAGGTGCCGGAAATTTATGATAAGACCGTGGAGATACATAAGATCGTACGCGAACCGGGGTATCGAACCAAGCTTGCGGTATATTCTAACCGCGAGGAAGTAGACCCGGTGGGTGCTTGTGTTGGGCCAAAGGGTGGGCGAATTCAGATGGTTATCAAGGAACTTGAGGGTGAAAAGATCGATATTCTCAAGTATGATCCGGCACCGAGGCGTTTTATCAAAAATGCGCTTTCTCCTGCTGAGGTACGGGATGTAATCATCCTTGATGAGAGTAAACATCAGGCTTTAGCAGTAGTGAGTGATTCCCAGCTTTCCCTTGCCATTGGCAAGCAGGGGCTGAACGTGCGGCTTGCCAACAGGCTTGTGGACTGGAACATTGACGTGAAGACCGACGCCCAGTTCGCGGAGATGGATGTTGCCACTGAATCACGGCGTGCGGTCTCCGCCTTGTTTGGTGAAATTGACAACTACGGTGAGGTTTCCCGTATCTCCGAACTGCCCGGTGTGGATCAGGCTGTTGTTAACGCCCTGCTGGAAAACGGCACGGACTTTATTCAGGACTTCCTTGAGCTTTCGGAAGAAGGTATAAAAAACTTATCGAATATCAATGCGGAACAGCTTGATACCCTGCGTAAGCTCATTGATGAGTACGTTGTACTTGTGGAAGAAGGGAGTGTGGAAGATGATACTGAGAACACTGGGAATACTGCTGAAACTGAAGCGGACGAGAATGTGGCTGAACCGGAATCAGACGCTTTCGGTAGCGCTGAAAACGAAGAGGCTGAGGAATATGAGTGTCCTGAATGTGGCGCAAAGATAACGCTGGATATGACAAATTGTCCGAATTGCGGTATCGGATTGAGCTTTGAATTCGAAGACGAATGAGCCGGTAGCGGCGCGTGTCTTGAAAGTTATAAGATAAGATAAAGGTGGAACATGGCTGAGGAAAAAGAAAGCACCCAGAAACCGACGGATTCTCGCCCCAAGGCGGAACTCATTAAGCGTGCCCAGAATGAGCATGAAGTCAACCCTTCTGAAAGCGGCACTTCGCCAGGAAGCGACGCTCAGGATCACAGCGAGCGCCGCAAGGTAATCGTGGTGAAAAAGAAGCCTGCCAGAAAAGCTCAGCCTAAGGTAGTGGTTAACCGCAGCGCTCCGACCCTTGGTGGGGAGCATACAGCGGCCAAGCCAGCCGAAGAGCGCGGCGGAACGCCATCGCTGACCGAGCGGCATGATACCGAAGTCCGGCAGAAAGAACAGGCATCCGCCGAACCATCGTCCAGCGCCGGGGAACAGCCCCCTAAGATACCGGCTGAGGCAAAGCCCACAACTCAACAAACAGAGGCAAAGCCGCCTGAAGCGGGACAGCCGACAGTGACCAAGCCCGGCGTTACCTCATTTCCCCTGACACGGCGGCCTCAAGTGGCGGTGGGCAGGGTTGGCGGTAAGTTTGTAGGTCCGCGGCCTCCAGGGGACAACAGCGCGTCTCGCAACAGCAACGGCGCTCATTCATCGCCTTCGCCATTTCCACAGCGTCCGGCTTCAGCGATGGGCAGAGTCGGAGGCCGTCCGGTTGGCCGCCGTGATGATCGTGGCGGCGATAACCGCCCAGGTCAGCAGAGTGGTGGCGGCCGCTGGTCAGGGCCAGATCGTAGCGGCGCACCACGGCCTGCGGGCCCCAGACCCGGCGGCGTTCCAGGGGGTAGACAGGGCAACTTTAGCGGCTCTCGACCCATGGGCGGTAGACCGCCGATGGGACCACGAAGCAGTGGGCCAACTCCTCAGACGCCGCCGTTGACAGACGGAAAGACCCCTGCGAAAAAAACGTTTAAAGCAAAGAAGCCCGTTTATACCCGTAGGGAAAAAGAAAAGGAAATGGAGGAAAAACTTCTCCAGACCAAAAAGAAGATCACGCATATCGCTAATCCGGTACCAAAATCCATTGACATCATGGAAGTGGTTTCAGTCTCTGATCTAGCCCGCAAGATGAACCTCAAAGCCTCCGACCTCATCCAAAAGCTCATGCGTATGGGCATGATGGTTACGATTAATCAGCAGATTGACGCCGATACCGCGACGCTGCTGGCGGCGGAGTTCGGGGCTGACGTGCGAATCATTAGCCTCTATGACGAAACAGTTATCGAAACCGCCGCCGACAACGCGGAGTCTATGTTTCCGCGGCCGCCGGTGGTTACGGTTATGGGACACGTTGATCACGGTAAGACAAAACTCCTCGACGCGATCCGAAGCGCCAACGTGGTTGCCGGTGAATTCGGCGGCATCACCCAGCATATCGGCGCGTACATGGTAGACACGCCCAACGGCAGAATATCCTTCCTTGATACGCCCGGCCATGAGGCGTTCACCCGTATGCGGGCGCGTGGAGCGCAAGTAACGGACATCGTGGTACTCGTAGTCGCGGCTGATGACGGGGTTATGCCTCAGACCATTGAGGCCATCAACCACGCCAGAGAAGCCAATGTACCCATCATTGTTGCGGTAAACAAGATCGACAAAGCAGAAGCCAATCCCGACAAGGTTAAAAGCCAGCTTTCAGACATGGGCTTACAACCGGAAGAATGGGGCGGTCAGACCATGTTCGTGGAAATTTCCGCCTTAAAGAAGCTGGGTATAGACAAACTTATCGAATCAATACTTTTGCAGGCTGAAATCCTCGACATCAAAGCTGATTACAAGCGAAACGCAGAGGGCAAGGTACTTGAATCGCGCATCGATCACGGTCGTGGTACGGTTGCTACAGTCATGATCGAGAAAGGTACCTTACATGTAGGTGATTCTTTTGTAGCTGGCGTCTGGCCCGGCAGGGTACGGGCGCTCTTTAACGACAAGGGTGAGCGGGTTGAGGAAGCCACGCCAGCCATGCCCATTGAGGTAATCGGTTTCGAGGAAGGCATTCCCAACGCTGGTGATCCCATGCAGGTCGTGGAGGATGAGAAGATAGCGCGGAGTATTTCCGCCAAACGGCAGGAACTCAAGCGCTTTGAGGACGCAAAGCACATCAAGAAGATTACGCTCGATACGGTATATCAGACCATTCGGGAAAGTGAGATGAAGGAACTCAAGGTTATCATCAAGTCCGACGTGCAGGGGTCCGCCGAAGCGCTCCACTCAAGCCTGGAAAAGCTGTCTAACAAGGAAGTGCGGCTCAACGTGATTCAGGCTCTCCCTGGCGCAATCAACGAAGGCGATGTGGAATTGGCCATCGCATCCAACGCCATTATCGTGGGCTTCAATGTGCGCCCAATCCCCAAGGCTAAAGCCCTCGCGGATCAGGAAAAAGTGGACATCCGTAAATACAACGTCATCTACAAGGCAGTTGAGGAAATCAAGCTTGCCATGGAAGGTATGCTCACCCCCGACACCAAGGAAGAGCTTATCGCCACAGTGGAGGTACGGAACACATTCAGCGTACCCAAAGTGGGTACCATTGCCGGCTGTTATGTACTGACTGGAACCGTGAAACGGAGCGGCAGCGTCAACCTTATCCGCGACCATGTGGTGATTCATAGCGGTAAGATTTCCTCCCTGCGCCGTTTCAAGGACGATGTGCGTGAAGTTGCCGCTGGCTATGAGTGTGGCATGGGTATTGAAGACTTCTCCGACATCAAGGTAGATGATCAGATCGAGGTCTTTGAGATAGTGGAAGTGGCACGGAAACTGAGTTAGGATTGGGAATAATATATGACTGAGTACCGAACAGAACGAATAGGGCGTCTTATCCAGGAAAAGATAGGCGCCCTTATTGTGGAAGGCAGAATCAAGGACCCACGGGTTAATCCGTTTCTTTCAATTACACGGGTGAGCATATCGCGGGACTTGGTTTGGGCTGAAGTGTATGTTTCGAGTTTCCGCTCCGAAGCCAACATTGAGCATGGAGTCGCGGGTCTGCAGAGTGCAGCCAGCTTCATTCAGGCGCAACTCGCCGCAGTCATGCGTATACGGCAGACGCCTCGTCTCCGTTTCCATGCTGATAGCAGTTTGAAAGAAAGCTTTGACATCATCCATAAGCTTGACGAGCTTAAAATCGACAGACTGAAACGCAGCGAGCCGCCCTCGCCGGAACCAGACGGAGTCCAAACCGGCGATGCTGAAACCCATTGAATGTGCCGGCCTGCTCCTCCTGAACAAACCGGCCGGCCTTACCTCCTTCACATCGTTAAACAGGGTGAAACGTGCCTTTTCTACCGGCAAAGTGGGACACACCGGTACACTGGACAAATTCGCCCAGGGCCTGCTCGTGGCGCTCTTGGGACGAGCGGTGAAGCTGACCCCCTGGTTTTCCGGCTGCGACAAGTGGTATGAGGGAATCATTCGGCTTGGCTTTGAGACCGACACCTTAGACCCGGAAGGCACTCCTGTCGCTGAAGCGGAGCTTCCCACGCGGGAACAGCTTGAGGCCACGTTACCCATGTTTCGCGGCGACATACTTCAGGAGCCACCCGTGTATTCAGCCCTGCATATTGACGGGAAACGTGCTTCGACACTGGCCCGTAGCGGCGAGACCGTGTCCATGCGAAAGCGTCCGGTATCAATTTACGCGCTGGAACTGCTTGAGTATGAACCGCCTTTGGCTCATATCTGTGTTCATTGTTCAAGTGGAACATATATCCGCTCTCTGGCGCGGGACATCGCGCTTACCGCTGCTTCGCGTGGCCACCTTGTTTCTCTCACCCGCACCGCGATTGCGGGCTTTTGCTTATCAGACGCGCTTGCCGATGATGAGCCGGCGTTGCTTCAAGCCGCGCTCAGACCTATTGATACGCGAGTCTTTGCCGCGCTCAAGATACCGGTTCTGACAGT
The DNA here is from genome assembly GCA_031266875.1 of Treponema sp. Taxonomy (GTDB): domain Bacteria; phylum Spirochaetota; class Spirochaetia; order Treponematales; family Breznakiellaceae; genus JAIRMT01. The sequence goes on along the minus strand of JAISAE010000033.1, from coordinate 21,592 downwards.
GAGCGATGAAACTGCCCGCAGCATGACCCAGGGCAAGCGCCTTGAAGGGCTTAACGCAAACCTAGACGGAGACACCCTCGCCGTGTTCCGGCAGGACGACAGCTTTGTGGGAATCATCGAAAAAACCGGCGATACATGGCGTTATGGTTATATGTGGAGCTTGCCGAGAGGCGTTACGAATCGACCCCAATCTTGCCCTAGTGGACTATAACAAGGAGACGGTGTGAAGAGGTAGCCCGCTCTTGTTCCAACGGCTGCTTGATTGGCATCTGGTCGTAACAAAACAACGGCAGGCGAATGTACTGCGAGGCTCTGCCTCACCGCCGTATCTTTGCCGGAAGACAGGTCTCTCTCGTCTCGCTTTTTTATGTACTATTTGATTCCTTGCATGTTTAAAGTGTTTGAATCGCTGTGTTCAAGGTGTTTGAATCGCTGTGTTCAAGGTGTTTGAATCGCTGTGTTCAAGGTGTTTGAATCGCCTTGTTCAAGGTGTTTGAATCGCTGTGTTCAAGGTGTTTGAATCGCCTTGTTCAAAGTGTTTGAACCGCTGTGTTCAAGGTGTTTGAATCGCTGTGTTCAAGGTGTTTGAATCGCCTTGTTCAAAGTGTTTGAATCGCCTTGTTCAAAGTGTTTGAATCGCTGTGTTCAAAGTGTTTGAATCGCTGTGTTCAAAGTGTTTGAATCGCTGTGTTCAAAGTGTTTGAATCGCTGTGTTCAAAGTGTTTGAATCGCTGTGTTCAAAGTGTTTGAATCGCCTTGTTCAAGGTGTTTGAATCGCCTTGTTCAAAGTGTTTGATCCGCTCTGACACTCATGTCTGATACCACGTCTCTGACACCAACGTCTCTGACACTCATGTCTCTAGTCATGAATCCGATACTGCGATACAGTAAGGGCATGGGTATTTTTGAACGGATTGAGGATGTAATCAAAAGTTATCTTAATGATGAAGACGAAGCGCCCTTTGGTAAGACCCAACGGCGTGGCGATCCCGATTATCAAGCGGCGTATGAGGAACTTAACGAGTACCTGAACGACGGGACGAATACGCGGTATCGAGCTTCATTTGACCATGAGTCGCGTAGTCAAAGCTCCCGCACTTATGGCAGCAACCACAGCGCCAGCATTCCCGAAGACCTGCGCCAGGACTTCGCGGAACTGGGGCTTTCCTTTGGCGCCAGCGCCGATGAATGTAAAGCAGCCTACAAGAAACTGCTCAAGATACACCACCCTGACCGTCACGCTGGCCACGCGGAGAATATGCGCAAAGCAACCGCGAAATCAGCCCGCATCAATGCCGCCTACGACCGCATTGAGAACTGGCGGCAAGGCAAGCAGTAAGCGGTCGTACGTTTTGTCGCTCATTGACACCAAGTAGGCACGGTATACCTCTTGGATATCCTCCGAACAATAGCGTTTGCCACGACAAATAACCTAAGCACATCCGACAATTCTGAATTGAGCATTGCCGGATATACGTTCTTTTTTCTACAACATTACAGCGTTTTGATGATCGCTTCCGCAGCGCCGCGTCCGTCGGCAATAGCGCGAACTACCAGACTCGCACCATTGCGGGAGTCGCCGGCAGTCCAGACCTTGGGGTTCGAGGTGTGAAAACTGCCACGAGTACGGATGTTGCCACGCTCATCGGTTTCAAGCATGAGATCAGCGACAATGCCATCCTGTACAACGTGGGTAAAGCCCATCGCCAGCAACACGAGGTCAGCGCCAATCTCGAAATCAGAGCCGGGAACTTCGCTCATTAACCAGCGTCCGTCTTTCTGCGTCCACTTAACGCGGCAAGCATGGATGGCTTCCACGTTTCCATTGCGGCCTATAAAGTCTTTGGTGTTGATAGACCAGAAACGCTCGCCACCTTCGAGGTGTGAACTTGAGGTTTTTAAGACCTTAGGCCAGAGAGGCCAGGGTTCTTCGGGTGGGCGGTGAAGCGGCGGTTTGGGTAAGACCTCGATTTGTGATACCCGCAAAGCGCCTTGGCGATTGGCAGTACCGACGCAGTCTGAGCCGGTATCACCGCCGCCGATGACTACCACGCGCTTGCCAAAGGCGGTGATGCTGCCTTTGTCTGAATGGTTGGTTTCACCGGCAAGAACACGGTTCTGCCGGGCAAGGTAATCAAGCGCCTGTACAATGCCGGCGTTCTCGCGTCCCGGAACACTGATGTCGCGGGGTTCACGCGCACCAATCGTTAATAACACAAGGTCAAACGTAGACTCCAGTTGCCTGGCATCGATAAGTTCTGTATCAGTATTATCCACCACGCCGAAACCGTAACGGGCCGAGCCAACACGGGCGTTGGTCTTGAAGATGACACCCTCTTCCCCCATGAGCGCAATACGGCGGTCTAAAAAGCTCTTGTCAAACTTGAAGTCAGGGATGCCGTAGCGAAGGTAGCCGCCGAGTTTGCGGTCTGCCTCATAGACTGTTACTGAAAAACCAGCGCGGTTGAGGAAGTAGGCGGCTGAAAGGCCGGCAGGTCCAGCGCCCACGATGGCAACTTTCTTCCCGTTGCGCGTTTTTGGCGGGCGCGGTTTTACAATACCCAGCTCAAACGCCTTTTCAATAACCGCAAGCTCGTTTTGCCTGATGGTAACCGGCTCGTCATTCACGCCGAGTACGCAGGACGCCTCGCAGAGCGCGGGGCAAACCCGCCCCGTGAACTCCGGAAACGGGTTGCGTTCCTCAAGAAGCGCCCACGCGCCTGCCCAGTCACCCCGATAGACTCGATCCTGCCATTCCGGCATGGTGTTTGAGACAGGACATGCCCAGTGGCAGAAAGGCACGCCGCAGTCCATGCACCGAGCCGCCTGAGAGCGGCGCTCTTCGTCAGTCAGCGTGAGTTCCACCTCGCTGTAATCATTAAGCCGTTCTTCCACGGGGCGATAATCCGCAAGCAGCCGTGGTATTTCCAGAAATCCTCTTGGCGAACCCATTAGTTTTTCTCCGTTAGTTCTTGTTTTTCCCGGATCTCATAGAGCTTCCGGTCTAGTTCCGCCAGCTTCATCTGCTGAAGCGCCCGTTTGTATTCCACCGGCAGTACCTTAATAAACTTGGGCCGGTAAGCATCCCAAGCGTCGTAGATAGCTTGGGCATACGCTGAGCCTGTCCAGTACAGGTGCCGCGCCAGCGTGTTTTTGACAAAGTTCGCGTCTTCCTCGTTGTCAAGGTCGGATAACTCCACCATGCCCTTATTAAGGAAAAAAGTGAAGTTACCGTCGAGGTCAAGGGTGTATGCAATGCCGCCAGACATGCCAGCGGCGAAGTTACGGCCAACCTTGCCCAGCACAATGAGCCTGCCGCCAGTCATGTACTCGGCGCAGTGATCGCCGGCGCCTTCAACAACAGCAATCGCGCCGGAGTTTCGCACACAGAAGCGTTCGCCCGCAACACCTGCGGCATAGAGTTCGCCGGAGGTCGCGCCGTACAGTACGGTGTTACCCACAATGATGTTCTCATTGCTCTTGAACTTGGAGCCGTGTGGCGGTGAAACCACAATGCGCCCGCCGGAAAGTCCCTTACCCAGATAGTCGTTGGTGTCTCCGGCAAGGCGAAAGGTAATACCTTTTGCAAGGAACGCACCGAAGCTCTGGCCAGCGGAACCAGTGAAGTCAACGGTGATGAAGTTTTCCGGCAGGCCCTGACTGCCATAACGCTTGCTCACCTCGTAGGAGAGCATTGCGCCAACAGCACGGTCGGTGTTGTGAATCGGGTAGCGGAGCGCCAGCGGAATCTTTTTATCCATAGCAGGCAGACACTTGTCAATGAGTGTGCGGTCAAGCACATTGTCGATCTTGTGAATCTGATCATGGGTACAGTGCAGGCTTTGCCCGTTGGGGATGTTCGGTGAACATTCCGCCTTGAAGAGCAGCGGACTCAGGTCGATATGGGCCGACTTTGGCTTATCGCTTCTGCGCTGAACCAGCATATCTGCCCTGCCGATGAGTTCATCGAAATGACGGAAACCAAGCGACGCCATGATTTCCCTCGTTTCTTGGGCTATAAACCTGAAAAAGTTGATCAGGTACTCACTTTTGCCGGTGAAGCGGGTTCGAAGCGTGGGGTCTTGAGTGGCGACACCCATAGGACAGGTGTTTTCGTGGCACTTTCGCATCATCACACAGCCAAGCACGATGAGCGTTGAGGTGCCGAAGCCGAACTCCTCAGCGCCGAGCATACCGGCTATTACGATGTCGCGGCCAGTTTTCAGTTGGCCGTCAGTCATAAGGCGGACGCGACCTCGTAGTCCGTTTCGCACCAGCACCTGATGGGTTTCGGCAAGGCCGATTTCCCACGGCAGACCTGCGTGTCGTATGCTCGACTGCGGACTTGCGCCCGTGCCGCCGTCATAACCAGAGATGAGGATGTTGTCGGCATGAGCCTTGGCCACACCAGCGGCCACTGTTCCCACACCACTCTCTGACACCAGCTTCACGCTGATCCGTGCCTGCGGGTTGGCGTTCTTGAGATCGAAGATAAGCTCGGCCAAGTCTTCTATAGAATAGATGTCGTGGTGCGGCGGCGGGCTGATGAGCGTTACCCCTGGTGTTGAATAGCGTGTGCGGGCAATGTTTACGTCAACCTTATGCCCGGGCAACTGACCGCCCTCGCCAGGCTTTGCGCCCTGAGCAATCTTTATCTGTAACTCAATGGCGTTAGCCAGATATTCACTGGTTACACCGAAACGTCCCGACGCCACCTGCTTGATAGCGCTCCGTGTCCATGTCCCGTCGGTTCGCGGCTGGAAACGCTCTGGATTCTCACCGCCCTCGCCAGAATTGGAGCGACCTTTGATGGAATTCATTGCTGCGGCAATGGTTTCATGCGCCTCCCGTGAGATGGAGCCAAAGGACATTGCGCCGGTGGTGAAGCGTTTCATGATTTCCTCAACAGGCTCCACTTCTTCAATGGGAATCGCGGCAGATGTGGCAAAGTCTAGCAAGCCGCGAATTACATGGGGGCTTTGGTTAAGGCTGTTGACAGCAGCAGAGAACTGCTTGAAACGCGCATAGTTGCCGTCGCGGGTGGCCCATTGAAGTAGGTATATGGTTTCTGGGTTCCATGCGTGTTTTTCGCCCAGTTTGCGCCAGCGGTACTGGCCCACACTAGTGAGTAGGAAATCCGGCGCGGTAAGTACCTCGCTCATACGCGCCCAAGCGTCCCGCGCAGCGCGGTAATCAGCAAGCGCCTCTGCCTCAAGTTCCGCGAAACCCGCACCACCAATACGGCTCAGGGTTCCGATGAAACATTTGTCTACAACCGCTTGACCCAACCCAATGGCCTCAAACACCTGCGCCCCCCGGTACGAGCGGAGTGTACTTGTTCCCATCTTGGACATAACTTTGAGCATTGCCTTAGAAAGCCCTTTGAGATAAGACTTTCTCGCATGGGCAAAGTCCCCGACCCGCCCGGCGTCTGGCCCCTGACAGAGCGCCCTTATGGAAGCCAGCGCTCCATAAGGCACAACGAGATCAGCGCCATAACCAAAGAGCAGAGCAAAATGCATAATCTCACGAGGCTCGGCTGATTCCACGATGATCGACGCCTTCATCCGCAGTCCCGCTTTAATCAGCCCGTGGTGAAGCGCACCCACAGCCATCAGCGCCGGAACCGCGCAGCGCCCAGCCTCTGGCGACAGACATGCGCGGTCAGACAGCGTGATCAGCGACGCGCCATCGTTAATCGCCTTCTTTGCCTCGGCAAGCAAGCGGTCTAGTACCTGCTCTAGTGCGGACGCAGTGGTGGTATCCGTGTTTCCCACCAGCGGTACATAGAACGTGGCATCCAGAGTATGGGATTTAAATTCCTGCGGCGCGATATTTTGCAGTCTTAGCAGGTCTTCCCGCGTCATAATCGGGTGCAAAACCTTTATTCTGCGGCAGTGTTCCGGCGTTTCCTCCAGCAGATCTCCCTGTGGACCTACAAAACTCGTCAGAGTCATAACCATGTCTTCACGGATTGAATCAATCGGTGGATTCGTAACCTGAGCGAACACCTGCTTGAAATAAGCATAGACCCGCTGGCTCTTGTTAGAGAACACGGCAAGCGGAGTATCGGTTCCCATAGAACTGGTTGGTTCCTGACCGGTCTCGATCATGGGTATCAGAAGCCGCTCGCGGTCTTCCTGCGTATAGCCAGCGGCGCGTTCCATGAATAGCGTTTTCGACGCTGACAGTGTGGTATCCGGCGTCACGGTTACCTCACCGACGGTGTCAGACCTATCAAGCTCCTGCGGCAGCGTGATCACGCACTTGGTCCATTCGGCAAAGGGCTTACTCTGGCACACCGAGCGCTTTACCTCAGCATCGGGGATGATACGGCCTTCAAGCATATCCACAAGCAGGAGTTTTCCGGGCAGGAGGCGTCCTTTGTAAACCACTTCTTCCGGCTTAAAGTCCTGTACACCGGTTTCAGACGCCATCACAATCAGGTTATCCTTTGTGATGGTGTACCGCGACGGCCTCAGTCCGTTACGGTCGAGGGTACCGCCCACATAGCGGCCATCGAAGAACACCATAGACGCCGGTCCATCCCACGGTTCCATCATGCAGGCGTGGTACTGGTAAAATTCTTTGAGTTCAGCCGGAATGTTGTTCTTCTCGTTCCACGACTCTGGAATCAGCATCATCAGCGCATGAGGCAGGCTTCGTCCGGCCATCACCAGCAGTTCCAGCGCATTATCAAAGCTGGCTGAATCACTTTTCTCCGGTTCAATGATGGGCAGGAGTTCCTGCCATTCAGCCGGAAACAGTGCTGACCGCGCCGTCATCCAGAAACGGTTTCCCTTGATCGTATTTATTTCGCCATTGTGGGCAATCATGCGGAAGGGCTGGGCAAGCGGCCAGTTCGGGAACGTGTTGGTTGAGAAGCGCGAGTGAATCAGCGCTACCGCTGTTTTAAGCGCCTCGTCTTCCAGTTCCGGGTAAAACAGCCGCAACTGCGCCGGCGTCAACATTCCCTTATACACAATGGTCCGCGACGAAAGCGACGGAAAGTATACACGCGCCGCTTTCAGTGCTTCATTCTCCATAACAAAGCGTTCAAACTTTTTTCTAAACGCATAAAGCCAGAACTCAAGGCCAGGCTCCTCCGCCTTTTTCGGCGTGGGCGTGGCTGGTATCAAAAAAAGTTGCCGTATCAGTGGCTCCACGCTGGCGGCAATCGAACCGAGCGCGTCCCGATTGGTGGGTACATCGCGCCAAAGCGATGTGAAGCCGCTGTCTTTTGCCAGCGCCGCGATTTTATCCGTGATTAACGCCTGTTGTTCCTCTGCTTTTGGGAAAAAGAGAAGGCCGGTTCCATATGTTCCGGGTTCAGAAACTTGCGTACACAGCTTTTTATAAAAATCATGAGGTATCTGCAAGAGAACCCCTGACCCATCACCAGTTTTGTTATCCGCGCTTTCCGCACCCCGATGTTCCATTCGCTCCAGAACCTCAAGTCCCCGCCGAAGAATGTCGTGGGAAGCCCGGCCCTTGATGTCCGCGACAAACCCAATGCCACAGGAATCATGCTCATCAGCCGCTCGATATAAGCCCTGCGGGGCGCGTTGGGCAGCCCCCTCCGCGTGTTCCATGAAATAAGCTCCTTACTAAAAGTATTCTTGTTATAATACAAGTTACGCGGCCTCCTTTCAACAGGTTGGAACGCCTGAATCAACCGTAACAAAGCCTTCGCCCTGTTCAACATGGTACTTGATAAAAAATCATCAATTCAACATACTCTATTAATTACTTAATCTAGGGGGATATATGAACATTACTGAGATGTTTGAACAGAGCGCGGTACTCACCCTGCTGGGAATGGGCGTGGTATTCGGGTTTCTGATCATTCTTGTTGTGGCGATCACCGGCATGGGGAAGATTGTGCACGCCATGGGCTTGGATAAAGAACCAGAAGTGGCAAAGCCGAAAGCGCCACTACCCGCGCCTGCTGCTGTTGTAGTGGCGAGCGTCGTCGCCAACCAAGATTCTGCAATAACCGCCGCTATCAGCGCCGCGGTTAGCACTTATCGAAAAAACCATAATTAACGTTATAAGGAGATAAATATGGCTAAAGTTCAACTTACCGATCTGGTGTTGCGGGACGCGCACCAATCACTGTTCGCTACTCGTATGGTTACGGCGGATATGTTGCCGATTGCCGATAAGCTCGATAAAGTCGGGTACTGGGCGCTGGAAGCGTGGGGCGGGGCAACCTTCGACTCGTGTATTCGCTTCCTTAACGAAGACCCTTGGGAGCGTCTGCGGAAGCTCAAGGTCGCCCTGCCCAAAACCCCGATCATGATGTTACTGCGGGGGCAGAATCTGCTGGGCTATCGCCACTATGCCGATGACGTTGTAGACAAGTTCGTTGAAAAGGCCGCTGAAAACGGCGTTGGCGTATTCCGCATCTTCGACGCCTGTAATGACCCTCGCAACCTCAAACGCGCCGCTGACGCTGCCAAGAAGACTGGTAAGCACGTCCAAATGGCCATTTCCTACGCGACTACGCCGTACCACACCAAGGAAATCTACGCTGGCCTTGCCAAGTCCTATGCCGACTTTGGCGCGGACTCCATCTGCATCAAGGATATGTCCGGCTTGCTCAAGCCCTATGAAGCCTATGCCCTAGTCAAGGCGATCAAGGCGAAAGTTGGCATCCCTGTGGAGATTCATACCCACGCAACCACCGGCCTTTCAGTTGCGAGCCTCGTGAAATCGGCTGAGGCCGGGGCGGAACTGCTGGATACAACTATCTCGTCAATGTCGATGGGAACCAGCCACAGCCCCACCGAAACCATCGTTGAGGCGTTCAAAGGTACGGAATACGATACCGGCCTTGACATTATCGCTCTGCTCGAAATCGCCGCCTACTTCCGCGATGTCCGCAAGAATTACGCGAAGTTCGAGTCCAGCTTCCTCGGTGCTGATACCCGTATTCTCGCCTCTCAGGTTCCCGGTGGCATGCTGTCAAACCTCGAAAACCAGCTCAAGGAACAGGGCGCATCTAACAAGATCGACGCGGTACTCAAGGAGATTCAGGTTGTCCAGAAAGACTGCGGCTATATTCCCCTTGTTACCCCGACTAGTCAAATCGTAGGCACTCAGGCCGTGTTTAACGTGCTGTTCGGTCGCTACGAGAAGCTCACGTCTGAAACCGCTGACCTGGTAACCGGTCGTTACGGGGCGCTTGCCGCGCCCGCGAATCCTGAGCTGGTGAAGAAGGCGCTTATCCAGAATAAGTACGACGCGGTACTTACAGCGCGTCCAGCTGACTCAATCCCCAACGAGTTCGCCAAAATCGAGGCTGAGGCAAAGGCAGTCGGCGCGAATAGCGTCGAGGATGTCCTTACCTATGCGATGTTCCCCAAGGTCGCGCCGAACTTCTTTAGGGATCGCGCAAAGGGGCCAGTGGATTCCGCCTCCTTCGCGGTAAAGCCCCCTGCGCCGCCGGCTCCGCCCCCCGCTCCAAAGCCCGTATCTAATGAACCGGCAAAGTATGTGGTGAACGTGAATGGCGCTGACTATAACGTTATCGTGAAACCCACTACCGGTGAGTTCTCGGTATCAGCCGCGCCTGCCCCGGTCGCTCAGGCAGCTCCCGCCGCTGCTCCGGCTCCCGCCGCGCCATCAGGCGGCACGGTCGTTGTCGCGCCTGTCGCCGGCACGCTGCTCAAACATCAGGTCGGTGAAGGCACACAGGTCGCGTCCGGCGATACCATTGTCATCATCGAATCAATGAAGATGGAACTGGAAATCAAAGCTACTACCGCCGGTAAGGTGCGTTTCCTCGTCCCCGCTGGTACGCAGATCGCCTCCCAGCAGCCCATCGCGGAAATAAACTAAAGGGAAGATATGTTGAATAGAAAAGTTGATCCTATTTGGGTGTTGAAAGGGTGCATAATCATGGCCATCGTCGCTTTTGTGTTTTCCGCACTCAGCACTTCTTTCACTCCCAGGGCTATGGCGCAAAGTTCGCCGTCCGCTTCCGCCGATGAATTGCCTTCATTCAGGAATATGGGCGGCATTATCCCCAACAGTGAGAATCTGCCCCAGGTAAATTTCCTGAGTTTTATCGGAAACATTGTCAGGACCACCGGTATCTACGCTTTTATTAACAATATAACCACCGGTGCAACCCCGTCGGGGCTGCCCATCACTGTCTTTGGCTGGCAGGAACTCCTCATGGTTATTGTGGGCTTCATAGTGGTATATCTCGGCGCGGCCAAGGGCTTTGAGCCTCTGCTTTTAGTGCCAATCGGATTCGGCATTATCTTCGTGAATATTCCCGGCGCGGGCATGGGAGACCCAGGGGTCTGGAACGAGGAACTGCATCTCTTTGAGCATCAGGGATTCCTCACTACCATTTACAACGCCGGAGTGGGGAACGAATTCTTTCCCCTCATCATCTTCATCGGTATTGGGGCTATGACCGATTTCGGCCCTCTGATCGCCAATCCCAAGACCGCCCTGTTGGGCGCGGCAGCCCAGTTCGGGGTGTTCGCCACCCTGTTCTTCATCAGCGTCGCCAACCTCCTGCCGGGTGTGGCCTTTAACCTCAAGGAAGCCTGCGCGGTGGCTATCATCGGCGGCGCCGATGGCCCGACGACGATTTACATTGCCGCGAAGCTGGCTCCCCACTTGCTGGCTACCGTGGCGGTGGCGGCCTATTCCTACATGGCCCTGGTGCCTCTGATCCAGCCGCCCATTATGCGGGCTTTGACCACGAAAAAAGAGCGGCTCATCAGGATGCGGCAGCTCAGGCCGGTTTCCAAAGTCGAGAAGATTGCCTTCCCTATGGTGGTGTTCACCCTCTCTCTCCTCCTGATCCCGTCGGCGGCGCCCCTGATCGGCTGCCTCATGTTCGGTAACTTTATCAGGGTAATCGGCGTAGTAGACCGGCTGTCCAATTCAGCCCAGAACGAGCTTTTGAACATCGTGTCCCTCTTCCTCTCTCTGGGCGTTGGCAGCCAGATGACTCCGGAAAAGTTCCTCAACCCCTCGTCTCTCATCATCGTGGTGATGGGCCTGCTTGCCTTTGGTATCGCCACTGCCGCAGGCGTGCTGGTAGCCAAGTTCATGAACCTCTTCCTGAAAGAGAAGATCAATCCCCTCATCGGTTCCGCCGGGGTTTCGGCGGTGCCTATGGCCGCACGGGTTTCCAACAAGGTCGGTCTTGATGAAGACCCCGGTAACTTTGTCCTTATGCACGCCATGGGTCCCAACGTGGCGGGCGTCATTGGCACCGCTATCGCGGCGGGCGTGATGATTGCTGTCTATGGTTGATTGCTAACAGAGCCTTATTCGGACACCTCGCTAACGATACATCGCTGGCAAAGGTTCCGAATAAGCGCTTCCTATCTCGAACACAGTATTGAAAAACAGTATACCCAACACACGTTCCACCGGTCGTGGTAAACAGCGATAACCCATAACGCCGCGTCCGGCGACGCGGGCAGCCCCGAAGTCGTGGCGGTTCTTACCGGCGTTATGGTTCTCACACCCCTTATTGCCACGGTGTTGCGTGCCGTCCTTGTTTTCTTGTTCTCATCGAACAGGCTGTTCCCCGTTTCCCTTCGTAGGAAGAAACTGTTCCTTATGGTGTAATGAGTTATCCTCCATAGGGAAAGACTTTTCCTCCGCGAGAAGATTGACTTTCCCCGCCGGAGAGCCGTATCGTTTTTCTTGCCGGCAAGGTTTCTTTACATGTAGGTAAAAGTTTTTTACATGTCGACAAACCTTGCGTACATGTCGGCAAAAGTTTTTTACATGTCGACAAACCTTGCGTACATGTAAGCAAAAGTTTTTTACATGTCGGCAAACTTTGTCTACATGTCGGTAAAATCTACCTACATGTATGAAAAACTTGCTTACATGTAGACAAAAATTTTCTTTACAAAAATAGGAAGAATGGGTATTATAACAAGTGTGATTCCCAACAGTTTATGTTGGCTTATATTCAATGGACACGGAGACCGTATTATGAACAGAGACCCTTTTTCCATTAGCGAGGCAGAATACTTCTCCTTCGCAACCACCTTCAACGCCGCCGCCATTACCCACGCGGCTTTGCTGGGTATCTCCGCCGCGCTCGTAACCGGCAACACGGAGAAACTGGCTGCCTACGCCGCCGCCTATCACGCCGCCGAAGCCCCCAACGCGGGCAAAATCGACCGGGAAAGCCGCAAGGAGAAGCGTGAGGATTTAACCCAGAGTATGCGCAAGATCAAGAAGGCCTACCTTGACGCGGACCCGCTGGACGTGGTAACCCCTGAAATCTTCTTAGACTTCGGCCTTACCGCCAAAGACCACATCCGCACCGATGTGTCTGACCCCACGGAAATCGTCCCCTTCTCGCTGGAGAACGGCGGTTACCTGCAAGTCATCGTAAAACACCCTGCCCGCCCGCTGCACTACAACGGCGCGGTCGCCTTCTACAAGGTGGGTGGCCCGGTTCCCAAAACCCACAAGGAGCTGACTTCGAGCAAGCTGCTCACCCGCCCCATTGAGGCGCTCATCTTCGAGGCCACGCAGCTTGGCGAGACGCTCTACATTGCGCTGTGCTGGGAGAACGAGAAAGGCAAACTAGGCCCGCTTTCGCCGATACAGAGCCACGTGATAGCCTAGGCGGACAAGCAATGGCGCGCCGCTCTTTTGTATATACAAAAGAGCGCGTATAAGGAGTTAGACGAACAATCTTTTATTATAACCTCATAGATGTGGAGGATTGATATGGAAAATGTATTTTTCGAAGATGACTATATCAAAGAAGAAGTAGTTATTAGTATATTATGGGCAAATATTTTTGCATTTATACTATTGGTTATTGCCATAGCCGTTTTTGGAATACCATTTTTTATGATCTGGGATGAAAAATATTCAATGTCCATAGGTATCAATACTACAATGAGTTTACAGGAGCGTATAAAAAATGTGGCCATTGCTTTGTTAATTTTGATACCTGGTATTATTGCGCATGAATTAATACATGGAATAGTTTATACGATTTTTGCAAAGAACAGGTTTAAATCTGTAAAATTTGGTATCATGCCGGCAAAAAAATTATTTACGCCTTATTGTTGTTGCAAAGAGCGATTAAAAATAAATCACTATAAAATAGCGTTAATGATGCCCCTCATTATTTTAGGGATAATACCGGCGACAATTTCAATTATACTAGGAAATGGTTTTTTATTGTTGTGGGGTATAGTATTCACTACTGCCGGTAGCGGAGATATTTTAATATTTATAAAGACATTAAAAGAGAAAAAAGGTAGCTGGATATTGGATCATTCTACAGAGGCGGGCTATTATGTTTATAAAAAAACACATTAAAGCTGCTGTCCGGTTCGTTAAACGCCAAGGCGCGAGCAACGGGTGAAATGTGGCGGCGCGTCAGGTGGGGCAATGTTTACCAGCTCATTACGGACAGTGGAGCAGGCGGGACAAAGCGATGGACAGCGCGAGGCGTAGCGACAGAACAGGGCAGGCGTAGTGTCAGAGACAATGTCGGCGTTGTCTTTGCCTAGAATGTCGGTGGCGGCGGCAAGCAGAGCGCGAGTGTATGGATGTACCGGCTCGTTATACACGGCGTCAGCTACGCCGAGTTCCACGATTTGGCCATGATACATCACGGCAATACGGTCGCAGAGGTAATAGACAACGTTCAGGTTGTGGGAAATAAAGAAGAGTGCGAGGCCGAGCCGGTGATGCAGGTCCTGAAAGAGATTGAGTATCTGCGCCCCAACCGATACATCAAGGGCGCTGATGGCTTCATCGGCGATGATGAGCTTGGGCGACAGCATCAGCGCCGAGGCAATACAGACCCGCTGGCGCTGTCCACCAGACAGCTCACGCGGCACACGCGCCTTGTACGAGGGGTCAAGCCCCACAAGGTTAAGCGTGTCGTCAACGCGGCGGTCGCGTTCCCACTTATCGCCAAGCCGGTGTATCTTAAGTGGCTCCTCAAGGATTTCACCCACTCGCTTAATCGGATTGAGCGACGCCGACGGGTCTTGAAACACCGCCTGAACCTTCCTCGCCAGAGTGAGCCGCCCACGCCGGTTCAAACGGTCAAAGCTGTTCCGTTGCGGTATACCATCAATAGTAATAAGACCTTGATAGTCGATAAGTCCCAGTATGCTTCGCCCCAGCGTAGTTTTACCGCAGCCAGATTCACCCACTAGCCCAAAGAGTTCACCGGAACCCAGTTCAAGGTTAATGCCGTCAAGCACGGGCTTCACCTCTTTCCTACCAAAGAGGCCATAGGCACGGCTTGTGTAAGCGTTAGAAACATTTTCAATACGCAACAGTGGTATATCAGCCATAACGCGCTCTATCAGCGTGAACACAGTGAACGCGATGCTGGGCATTGAGTGTTGTTGCTTTGGGGAAATGGGTTAAACAGGTTTCCAGGGCAGAGTAACAGCGGGGAGCAAAGGGGCAGCCATCGCGTATGCCGCCTAGTTCCTCAAGGGACGGAACCTTACCCGGAATGTTTACCAGCGCCATGCCTTTACGACTGCGATCAGGAATTGAACCGATGAGTCCTTGCGTGTATTCATGGACAGGCACGGTGAAAAGGTCGCTGGCCGTGCCTTCCTCCACAATTTTGCCTGCGTACATGACCAGCATACGGTCGCAGATGTGGCTCAATAGGGCGAGGTCGTGGGAGATAAAGAGGATCGCTACACCAAGCTCACGGTTTATGCGCCGCAGAAGCCGTAGTATCTGCGCCTGAATGGTAACATCAAGCGCGGTGGTGGGTTCATCGGCGATGAGCAAGCGTGGGCCGCATACAATGGCGAGCGCAATCATCACTCGCTGGCGCATACCGCCAGAAAGCTGGTGCGGGTACATGGTGGCAATCTTCACGGGGTCAGGCAGTTCCACCTGCCGCATAATGTCCAGTATTTTTTGCCTGACGTAAGTGCGCTCAGTATCGCCGTGCAGTTCAAGGCTCTCCGCGATTTGCCGTCCTACTCTGAGCAGGGGGTTCAGTGAACTCATTGGTTCTTGAAAGATCATGGATATATCTTTGCCGCGTCGCGTTGTCAATTCACGGAGCGACAATGCGCCTAAGTCAACGCCGTCGAACACGATGGAGCCGCTTACACGGCTAACGCCTTCCGGCAAGAGTGCGGGTATGGAGAGCGCGGTGAGGGTCTTGCCACAGCCAGATTCACCCACAATGCCAACAATTTCACCAGCACGTATCGTGAAGCTAATATCATCAACAGCGAGGAGCGGCTTGTTGGCGCCAGACATCTGATGTCTATCGCTAACGCCAATCGACAGCCGCCCAACCTGTAACAAAAAGTTCATTGCCATGCTATTGCCCCAGCAACTCCGTGTAGTAACGGCTCTCAATACGATTGCGGGCTATGCCCAGCAGATCAAGCAGGCTGAGGAGTCTTTCCCTCGCCGCCGCTACTGTATCTGGCGCATCGTTATTCGCCAGTATCTCCAGTTCGATAAAGTAACCAAGTTGCTCAAGCAGGGCAAGTTCTACTGTGATGCCATCCTCAGTGGTAAGCGCGTCGTTGTCATATACCCATGCCCAGCCAGTCTTGCGTTTATGTTTTATGGGAATAAGCCCCAGCGCCGTAAGTAGTTCCTCAAACACAGCGCCATCCGATACAGTGAACTCTCGCTCATGGTTAATCTCAATATTATCCCGTACTTCTTTTGTCTTATAAGTGATTCGTGTAGTTTGAACACCATTCTCTATATCACCACGTCCATCCCCAACTACCTCCTTCCGCACCCGCACACCTGACGCCGGAACCGTTACTGCCATACCTGATATAGGGATAATTAACCCCGCAGGTGTAGGGTTATCTGCTCCCGCAAGTGTGGAACTAGCTGATCCTGATTTGCGGGAGTTAAGTGATCCCGCATGTGTGGAGCTAAGTGATCCCGACCTGCGGGAGCTAGGTAATCCAGACTCACGGGAGCTAGCTGATCCCGACCTGCGGGAGATAGGCAATCCTGTAGGTCTGGAGCTAAGTGATCTCACAGATTGTGAGCTAGACAATCCCGACCTGCGGGAGCTAGCTGATCCCGCATGTGTGGAGCTGGGTGATCCCGACTCACGGGAGCTAAGTGATCCTGACCTACGGGAGCTGGGTGATCCAGACCTGCGGGAGCTAGCTGATCCCGACCTACGGGAGATAGGCAATCCTGTAGATCTGGAGCTAAGTGATCTCACAGATTGTGAGCTAGACAATTCCGACCTGCGGGAGCTAGCTGATCCCGCATGTGTGGAGCTGGGTGATCCCGACTCACGGGAGCTAAGTGATCCCGACCTGCTAGAGATAGCTGATCCCGCATGTCTGGAGCTAAGTGATCCCAACTTACGGGAGCTAGGCAACCCCGACCTGCTGGAGCTAGGTGATCCTGCAGATGTGGGATACCAGTAGGCGTCCGTCTTGTCAAATACGCCGGTAAAGTGGGCAATAGTGTCAATACGCTGCTTCAGTGATTCAGGCGTGTCAACCCACGCCTTAACTTCGATCTCAATGGCCATAAACGCATACTAACATGCTTCCTAATCTTTGTTTATCAGCCAAGACTCTTTAGAAGCTTTGGATTTGAAAGAGTTGCTGACGTGTTTAAATTTCCTTAAACCCATTTCCGATACTAAACAAAGTATGAATGTGCGATATGGTCTTCTATACCTTTTTCTTTTCGTGTTAATCCCTGTTTGCTTTGGGCAAAATCAGACCCATGTGGTCAGGCAGGGCGAAACAATCACATCAATAGCCCGCACCTATGGGGTTGATGCCAATAACCTGATGAGCGTGAACAACATCACTGACCCACAGCGGCTTCAAGTCGGCAAGCGACTAGTCATACCAAGTGTTGCAAGCATTGAGCATCGCGTAGTTCGCGGTGAAACACTCTACGGCATTGCCCGCCAGTACGGGATCGATGTTAAAACACTGACGAGCATAAATAATCTGTCAGAAACGTATGTACTAAAAATAGGCGACATACTCCGTATTCCTCGTGAAGGCACGATAATATCCAGCGTCATTCCACGCGAAGGCGCGGCAGTATCCAGCGCATACCTCTGGCCTATAGCGGCGAAAGAGGTGGTATACCGAAGTGGGAACTTGGGTGGAGTGATCTTGGTAGGGGAACAGTCCGAAGCAGTGAAAAGCGTTACCACAGGAACCGTCATATCAGCAGGACCCTACCGTGGATTTGGGCGAGTCGTGGTTGTTAAAACAGCAGGGGGATATTCTTACGTATATAGCGGTTGCGAGAGTTTGTCGGTGAAAAATGGCGATACAGTACGACCCGGAACAGAACTTGGGCGACTGGGTATAGACGCGACAAGTGGAAAGCCACAACTTTCTCTCATGGTTTTCCTGCGTAACAATCCGATTGATCCGGCCAAAGCTCCACGAGCCTAGGCTGCTATCCTGCCTGAATGAATTGATCAGTGCGTGAATCAATAAACTATGACTCCCCAAGCGCGCTTCGCGCTTTTCTTGACGCGGAGGGTTTAGGGGCGCGTAAGCAGTTTGGACAGAATTTTTTAATCAGGAGGGAAATCCGCACGCGCCTGCTTGACGCACTTGGGTTTGAGTGGGGCGATGCGGTCTGGGAGATTGGTCCTGGTCTTGGCGCTATGACAGCCCCGCTTCTTGAGCGCGGCGCACATGTTACCGCGTTTGAGATTGACGCGGGTTTCTGCCGCATACTGCGCGGCCTTTTTGGTGAGCGCCTCACGCTTATTGAAGGCGATGTACTTGCCACGTGGCGTGATACAGACGCCGCGCCATACCTGCTCGGCAACCTTCCTTATAACATAGGCGCACACCTCATCGCCGGCTTCATTGAACAGGGACGCTTTTTTAAGCGCATGGTGATAACCATACAGCGTGAAGTTGCCCAGCGTATGAGCGCCCGTCCTCACACAAAGGATTACTCGTCGTTTTCGGTACTCTGCGCCTCTGCCTATACTGTAACGCCGCTCATGATACTTAAAGGCGCGTGTTTTTATCCCGCGCCTCATGTTGATTCACAGGCTGTTCGTCTCGACCTCCGGCCTGACCGCCCCCGCTGCCCCGCGCTGTTTTACCCGCTGATACGCGCCTTATTTTCATCGCGCCGGAAAACTGTCAAGCACAACCTACGCGATTTCATGGCGCAACACACCAGCGACGTGGCGCGTCTTACGGATGCAGCCCTTGTTCACTGCAACATAGACGCTGGTGCGCGTGCCGAGAACCTAGCGCCGGATGATTTTACGGCACTGGCAATATGGCTGACAGACGCAATGCACGACCGATGTGTGGTCTAGTCTGCTCTCCTTTGGGGAGTAAGCCCGCTCTCCTGTATATGCCGTATTGTCGTCATAAGGGTATTGAGCTGCCGGTAGTATAAAAAGACACAAAGCGCAACAAGGAGCGTGGATACGAGCAGAACCGGAAGAGGCGTGGCAGGCAGGGCCGGGGCGCGGGCTGCAAGGGTCGAAAGCGCAACGAGTGCGTTGTAGAGCAGGGATAAGAGAGGCGCGACATTGCTCACCGCGAGGAAAAGTATAGCCGCGAGCATGAATGCCGTAGTGAGTGGGACTAGGACAAGACCCGCAATGACACCGATAGGGCGCAGAACGCCGAAACAGGCGGCCACTACAGCGGCGGTTGCTATAAACGCGCCAAGTGAGGCGGCAAGCGGCTTTGCTACAAAGTCGGGAAGCAAGCCACGAATAAGCGCATAGATGAGTTCACTAATGAAGAAAATGCCGGCCAGAGCCAGATAGGACAAGATGAAAGACAGGGTATGAGCAGCCTCCGGCTGGAGTATGAGCTGTATCAGAAAACTCATGCCCAAGAGCGACGCGCCCTGTTTAGGCAGGGTGGCAAGGAGCATAAGCGTTCCCAGCAGATACATGATGGCGGCGCGATTCAGGGACGGCAGGTTGCCTACAAGGTATACATAGAGGAGAATGAGCGCAGAGCAGGCAAGCGCGGCTGGCCGTATCCCCAAGGGCCGTTTTAGAACAAAGGCAATGAGCGCGGCGATTATGGCAAGGTGCATACCGGACAGCGCCAGTATGTGAGAGCAGCCCGCGTCCTGATACGCAACGGCGAGCGATGTGGCAAGCTCATCCTTCACGCCCAGAAGCAAGGCGGCGGCAAGGCCGCCCCACTCAAAGCCACTGAACCGTTCAGTCAGCCATATACGGACGCTGGTTCGCAGGCGTTCCAGAGCCGGAGCATTGCGTATAACATGAACAGCGTATGCGCGAAACGTTTGTTCCCGTGCCTCATCTTTAGCTGGCTGAAACGCGCCTTCGATATATACCTCAGCACCCCGACCAAAGCCTTTCACTCGTGGAATCGTTGTTGCTGGAAAAAACACTTGAACGCTTCCTGACGCGGACGCGCTTAGGCCGCCTGCGCCAGACACCCGTTTGAGCGCGACAGAGGCCATGCCGCCGCCCTGCATAAAAGCGCGGGGATCGTCGCGGAGCATTCCTTGCAGTCCCACGATGTTATTGCTTATGGACAAACCCAATCGGGGCTTTACGCCCCTGGCAACATTAGCAGCAGCAAGCCCTATGCTCAGGCCGATTGCAAAGGCAATAACATAGACCCTCGCTACACGAAAACCGTAGCGTGACCTAAGTCGTATAGGCGCATAGGCAAGCGTCCGCATAAGGCTGACAACAACAAAGCCGAAAGCCACGAGTAAAAACGTAATACCACTGTAATAAGCAAGCGCGGCGCCACATGCGGCGCACAAAACCAGCGTCAATCTCATACAGGGTATAAGGCACTGATAACGCGAATTGCTTGTTAAACACAGCTCGCTATAGCACTTTCTAGGGCGTCAAGCTGGGGATCGATGATCGCTATGGGATCGATTTTTTTTCGCAAGGCAATAAGGCGTTCCGGCATCTTGATGGTCTGACCTGTGATTTCCTTGATAAGGATACCCTCTATTGCTGGATGGCCAGTAGCAAGCACCACGATATGCACATCACTGCTTGAGAGGTTGCGAGCTTCGAGCAGACATTCAGCAGCGGCAAAGCCGACCGCCGCATGAGGATCAAGTAAGACACCGTACTTTTTCCAGACCTGCCCAATAGTGTCAACTGTCGTCTTGTCGTCAATGGATGCGGGAAAAACCATGTTTCGCATAACCGCAGGCGCTTCCGTGTAGAACGAGGATAGTCGCTCATAGTTCGAAGGTACGGCTACATCCAGACCCGGGGAAATCGTGGCAATTGGCGGCTTGGGTTTGAATGATTTGCCCTGGATAAAATCGCCAACAGAGTTATTAGCGTTCATGGCCGCGACAAAACCACTCACTGGTAACCCAAACTTCCATGCGTACAGGCCCGCAATGAGGTTTCCGAAGTTACCGGAAGGCACGCTGAATATCAGGCCGCCCGGCAACTGCTTTTTCAGCTTGAGAAAAGCGTAAATATAATAGAAGGATTGCGGCAGAAGCCGTCCCGGATTACGGGCGTTGGCTGTGGTGATGTGGTAACGCTCGGCGAAAGAGGTATCATAGATGCACTCTGTGATGAGCCGCTGGCAGTCATCAAAGGTGCCTCGTATTTGAATGGGAAGGATGTTCCCGCCATTAGGCACAAACGTAGACAGATCAAGGCCACGAATCGGGCCTGATGGGTAGAGCAGACAGCAGATGATGTTCTGCCGTCCGGCAAATGCACGAGCAATGCTCACGCCTGTGTCATCCCGCACCGCTGACAGGACCATGCTCTGTCCGTTGTTCTTGAGGAATTCCTCCATAGCTGCCGCGAGAAAACCAGTGCCAAAGTCCTTAAAAAGGCCGGTTGGCCCATTATACAGCTTTAGGAGCGAGAAATGCTCGTCGAGCTGCATGAGTTCAGGCTCAAAGCTAAAGGCACTCTGGGCAAGCAGTGTCGCGGAAACCGGATTAAGGTCTCCCTGCAAAAGCGCTGGTGTAAGCGTCTCAACGAGTTCTGGATATGTTGTGTTGGCGTCCATGTACAAAAAGAACTGCCGCATGTCCATCACCGAGCTTGGGACATACAACCCGCCTTCCGGCGGCAGACACTGGAGAACCGCATCTTTGAAAGAGATCAGGGGCATAGCAAAACCGGGTGAAGAAGATGGCAAGGTAGATTTGAATTGCATGATGAATCGTCCTTATTTTTATATAGCAAATTAGCTTGAAAATGGGGTGCATGGCAAGAAGTCCCGCCATGCATACAGGGCATCAGCGTTTACTGTTTTGTAGGAGAGGCAGGTATGTTCACCCATGCCCTGCTATGTGTCCTTGCATATTCCGGCTGCTTTCATCGCTCGGTGCAGAGTGTTTTAACCGTCCTGTGAAAGGCGCTTTCACCAGTCGGTGAAAGGGTGTCAGAGGCGCTAGGTGGTGTCAGAGATGCAGAGGCTTGCCAGCCTGCTTGACGCGGTGTTTTGACCCTTGTATGTGCTTTTGCTTTATGGTATAAATATACCGCTATGAACGACAGACGCCTAAGCGCCAACAACAACGCAGACCTTGCCCAGCGCCCCAGCGCCCCAGCGCCCCAGCGCCCCAGCGCCCCAGCGCCCCAGCGCCCCAGCGCCCCAGCGCC
>JAISAE010000069.1 GCA_031266875.1 Treponema sp. | reverse complement strand
ACCCGCTCCAGTTCAGATCGGGCATCCGATCCAGTGCAGATCGGGCATCCGATCCAGTGCAGATCGGGCATCCGATCCAGTGCAGATCGGGCATCCGATCCAGTGCAGATCGGGCATCCGATCCAGTGCGGGATAGACTGGCGCTCTAAGTATAGCGAGGCGGACTTTTTCACAGTGCGCCTCCGAGGTAGGCGTAGAGGCTTTCGATGTTTTTGAAGCCAGCGTCAATGATGCGGCTGAAGGCTTCAACCATGAACGGCATGGAGGTGTATATCAGGACAAAGGCGACTGTGATGGATATGGGGAAACCTTCGGAGAGTATGTTTACCTGCGGGGCAGCTTTGGAGATGAGTCCGGTGGTGAGCGAGGTGAGAAAAAGCGTACCAAGTATGGGCATGGAAATGATCATGGCGTCGAGAAACAGACCGCTCAGGCCGGTGAGGAGCATGGAGATAACATACTCGCGGCCAGCCGCAAGGTCCACAATGTTAATCGTCTGAATTGAGCGCCAGAAACCGCCGAGAAACAGTTCCTGAAAGCCACTAGCCGACACAAAGACCAGCATGGCGACAATGTTGAGGTACTGACCAAGAAGCGGGTTTTCCGTCTGAGTCAGGGGATCAAAGGCTTCTGACGCGCCAAAGCCCATTTGCAGGGAAAAGAACTGACCGGCGGTGGAAAAGGCTGAGAAGATGAGGGTAAGGTAAAAGCCAATAATGACGCCAATAAGTCCTTCCCCGATAATGAGGTACACAAAGTTAAGGTTATATGCCGATACGTTCCAGCCGCTTGCCAGGGCTGTGGGGAAGGCGCTATATGCGGCAAAGCCCGCCAGCGCCAGCTTTGCCGCCTGCGGGATCGAGTCTGAGGACATGAGCGGCGCGGTCTCGATCATGGCAAGCGCCCGCGCCGCGACAAGCAGGAACGTCGGCCATGCGCGCAGCGTCTCGTTAAGCATCTCTTCCATAGTAACTATTTACCGCGCTATGCTTGGAATCATCTTGAAAAGCTGTATGGTGTAATCCCCCAGCGACGAGAACATCCAGCCGCCCAGCAGGGCAAGCACGGTCAGGATGGCGATGATCTTGGGAACAAAGGTGAGGGTCTGCTCTTGAATTGAGGTGGTGGCCTGCAAGATCGCCACAACGAGACCTACGATTAACGCGGAAAGAAGCAGGGGGCCGGCAAGCAAGAGAACTTGGATGATACCGCCCCGTAACAGTACGGTGATTTGCTCAATACTCATGTTACTCTCCTATATAAACGAGTGGATGATCTGATTCGTCAGCAACCCCCAGCCATCAATCAGAATAAACAGAATCAGTTTGAACGGCATGGAAATCATGACCGGCGGCAGCATGATCATGCCCATTGACATAAGAGCGCTGGCCACCACCATATCAATCACAATAAAGGGAATGTATAACACAATTCCGATCTTGAACGCAGCGGTTAGCTCGTTAAGAATGAAGGCAGGGATAAGTACATACGTTGGCACGTCGGCCAGGGTTTCAGGCGTGTCCAAGCCGCGCATGGACATGAAGAGCCGGATGTTGTCCGGCTTGCCCTGCATCTGCCGGTACATAAAGACCCGCAAAGGCCCTTCAGCCTCGTGATACGCCTCTTCCACGGAAATCTGCCCATCCGCCAGCGGCTTAAACGAATTGTTGTAGATGGACTCAAACGTTGGCCACATGATGAAGAGGGTCAGGAACAGGGAAATGCCCATGAGTACCTGAGACGGCGGCACCTGCTGGAGCGAAAGCGCCCGCTTCACAAAGTCAAGGACAATGGAAATCCGAAGAAAGCTTGTCATCAGAATGATAATGCTTGGCGCAAGGGACAGAATGGTTATCAGTAGGAGCAGTTGCAGGGAAAAGGCCACTTCCTGACCCGACTCTGGGTTTCTTACGCTAATATCGACAAATGGCACAAGCGGTGTTTGAACTTCGGGAACACCCATTGAAGGAGTTGTGGACATGGTGGGGAATAGCGTTGTGGTCTGCGAGTCTGTCTGCGCGAAACCTGATTGCACTGCGAACCCCAGCGAAAACAACACTATAGATAGAAAGAATAGAAAACGCCACATAATTTTGTTACGCATCCTTTAAGCGATCACGGCGCTTTCGGATATTCTCCGCCTTAAGATCGCCGAACACGCTGGTCTGAGGTTCTATGCCACGCGCCCGGCGCAGAATCGCGCCAAAGTCCGCGAACTTGCCGGTTCCTGTTTCAGCGTTTTTCTGCGACTCGTCAAGCAGCATGGTGTCAACCAGTTCCTGATCGTTGATTTCCGCCAGCAGGGACACGCTATTCTCAGCAGCCCCCACAAGCCATGCCCTAGTTCCTACAGAAACCACCGCCATCATAGAACCAGCACTCAAGGGAACCCTCGCCAATACCTTGAGATAAGGATTCTTCTGCTGAGGAGGCCGCGACAGCCGCTTGAGGAAAAACACCACCCCGTAGATAGCCACAGCCACCAGCGCCAACACCAGCAGGATACGCAGAAGCGCGGACACTGACGCTGGTTCCGCGACCACTGTATTGTCAGCCGCATCTTCACCAATGAGCAACTGGCGTTCAGCTTCCTGATTCCGCATTACTGCCCCCTGAGCGCTATCGCTTACTGGCAAAACAGACTCTTGCGAGGCATCCTGCGAAAACACAACAGACGCATTGATAGTGGTAAAAAAAATAAAAAAGATAGCATACGCTAGATAAAAGTGCTTCAGTTTCTTCCCTCCCAAGTTAAAACTGCTGTGCAACGCTTAGTTGTTAGTGGTTAGAAAAGAGATTACCTCTAGCCACTAATACGTCATATCCCTCACTCGTTCCTGTGGGGAAACGATTTCCGTAACCCGCACACCGAAGTTTTCATCAATGACCACAACCTCACCCTTGGCAATCAGTTTATGATTAACCAAAATATCCACCGGCTCACCGGCAAGTTTATCAAGCTCAATGACCGTTCCTTCACCCATACCCAGAATTTCCTTAATCAGTTTTCTGGTACGCCCCAACTCCACAGTCATTTCCATGAACACGTCCATGATAAGACTGATGTTCCCCTGTTCCTGTGCAGTTATATGAGGCGTTAAACTGGGAAACTGTACAGCTTGCACATTACTTGATCCGGATCCACTCATTGCTCCCATTGCTGGCCTTCCCCCTCCACTGGCTTGCGCACCGCTAGATGGCACCCCGCGGGACGCACTGCGCGGCGGTGCAGAATCAGCTTTTGCGTCATTGTTTAGCGCATAGGCTATCGCTTTTGATACACTTGAACCATAAATTTCCCAAAATTGTCGTATCTTCCCGTCCCCAAGGTCAAGCTGGTATTCGGCGCTCAAAAAGTCGCCACTGGGAAACGCGGCCAGCGCCTTGGGAACCTTAGTTGCTTCCGGCGCGATCGAGGCAATAGATTGGTTACTGGTCTGCTTAGTAAGCGTAGTGATCTGAGTCCCCACAAGGTTGGACACCATCTCGCTCACCACCGATAGGTTGTGTTCGTCGAGGTCCACGTCTTCCTCGTGGGTCATAAGGCCGACTACGGACTTTGCCGTGTCTTCAGCCATGACGAAGATATGCTCACCCGGAAAGCCGGAGCTGAAATCAGCCTTAACCACAGCCACCATAAGAGGCAGATCACCGAGGAATGTATCGCGGTTGGTAAAGCTGACAGTCGGACCTTTAAGGGAAGCATCAGGAATTGTCAACTGAGCGAAATTGGAAGAAAGCATGGCAGTTGAGCCGGTAAGAAAATTATCAAGAGTTTTCCGGTCTTCTTCAGACCCGCCAACCGGTTCATCGCTTATATTGCCATCCGACATCAGCGCATCCAGTTCTTCTTGTGAAAGAACGCTTTCGCTCATATTATTTCCTCCCCATCAATCGTAAGTTCCTCAAAATCTTCCTGCTGAATCGCAGCAATTTTTTTCGTGATCTGCACTGCCATCTTCTTACCAAGCACACCGGGTCTACACAAGAACTTTGGCTTGTTACCGATGTTGAGGGAATAGGGGTCTCCAACACGAGTATTATAGAGACACACCACATCTCCGGCCTGAAGCTTAAGCACATCACGGACAGCTATATCTATCTTGCCAATTTCAGCTACTACATTTACATCGACCGACGACAGCTTTTCCTTGAGGATATTTAGATTTTCAGTAGTGGTTCCCCGACGCACCGAAGAATACCAGAATTGCGCTGACAGCTTACTGATGATTGGCTCAATCGTGAGATAGGGGATACAGAAGTTCATCATGCCCTCAACGTCTCCCACCTTAGTTTCCAGCGTTACCAGCACCACCATTTCATTAGGTGGCACAATCTGTGCGAACTGCGGATTCGTGTCGATCTGACCCAGTCGCGGACGCAGGTCAATAACCGTGGTCCACGCCTCACGCATATTGCCCAGCATACGCACGATGATGCTTTCCATAACCGATTGCTCAATGTCGGTAAGCTCATGCTGGGCCTTGTTGCCTTCGCCCGTACCGCCAAAGAGCCTATCTATAATGGAAAAGGTAACCGCAGGGTCTATCTCAAAAATAGCGTTTCCTTTGAGCGGATCCATATTGATAATCGCCAGCGTGGTCGGCGTGGGAATTGAGCGAATGAACTCCTCGTAGGTGAGCTGATCCACCGACGCCACATGGACGTGTACCATACTCCGCAGGTTTGCTGATAACGATGTAGTGGTCAGACGCGCAAAAGTTTCGTGCATAATCGAAACCGTGCGAATCTGCTCTTTGGAAAATTTATCAGGCCGCTTGAAATCATATATCTTGACCTTGCGAGGAGTATCGGTCGAAGGCGTAAACTGCTCCGGCGCAGAGCTTTCCGAGTTTATCGCAGTGAGAAGCTGGTCGATCTCATCCTGAGAGAGAACCTCTGCCATCATGGTGTTACATCTCCATCACGCTTAACTGATTAAACGTGATGTTTTTGGCCTTGGCAGTATCAAGGATACGGACATTCAGCAGTTCCATAAGTTCCTGCTTGAGCTGAGGCTCCTTGTCCGGCGTCAAATCTTTCGCGTATTTGGTACTGAAATAGTTACGTATAAAGTCCCGCAGTTCAAACTGCCTCGCTATAAACTCGGTCTGTGCCTGCGAGTCATTCAGCGTATACCCAATAGCCACATCAACTACCACCGAGTAGGGGGTCGCGTCCTGGGTATTACACCGCACAACTCCCACTATGGTTGAGTAGGAATACTGAGGCTTGGTTCCAACGTAGGGCGAGTTTTCAGGAATTAGCGTCTGTCCCTTAGAATTATTACCATTCAGCACATTGTACGTAATTACCGATACACAAACAACAACTACGAACGCAGCAAGCCCAATAGCGACAAATTTTAACAGACTAGGCAGTATCTCGAGCAGATTATTTTTTTTCTTTTTAGAACTAGCTACTTCCTCTATGACCTCGTCCTCAGCAGGACTAGCGCCCGCTCGATGTTCTTCAGACATAATAAACCTCCGCTTATATACTTAAAATACTACAGATGCGCGTCATCAAGAATAATAACGTCAACTCGCCGATTATAGGCGCGACCTTCGGCAGTGCTGTTATCACCTATAGGTACAGTATCGGCAAATCCAGCCACTTGAAAACGTTTTTCTTCGACTCCAAGATCCATAAGAAAGTGCAGAACCGCTATGGCGCGAGCAGTTGAAAGTTCCCAGTTTGACGGCCACGGCCCAAAGGGGTCTGTTGCCTCCGCGTCAGTGTGTCCCTCTATCCTGAACTTCCGCCCACTAATTTCAGGCGAATTGAGCGTACTAACCAGATTGAACAGAATTTCTCTGGTTTGCTCTATGTTAAGGGTCGCGCTCGCTGTATCAAAAAAAGCATCCGACGCGAGGCTGATGATAATACCCCGCTCGTCCTGTGTTATTGTTACCTTATTGGACTTCACTTCTGGATTGAAGAGACTCATTGCCTTACGAAGCGCCGTTCCCAAGGAGCGCCCGCGCTCCATCGACAACAGGGAGTTAATCGTATTTCCCAGGTCGGCGCTCTTACCCTCGGATAACGTGTTCCCGCCACTCTGCGCACCTAGACCGGTATTGTTGAGGGCGGAGACAAAAGAAGCAAGATCGCCAGGAACAACTTCACTGGCGTCAAAAAGCATAACAAAGAAGCAGAGTAAAAGTGTTACCATGTCGGAGTAAGTAACGATCCAGTCGCCCTTTACGCCTCCGTCGTCTTTCTTCTTCTTCCTTGCCATTGCTAATCCCTTGCCATCTCTTTTTCAACCGATGCACGGGTTATTGGATTAAGGTAGGTTAAGAGCTTAGTGGCGAGAACACGGGTGTTTTCACCGGCCTGTATCGAAAGAATACCCTCAATTTCCATTTCCTTAATCAGCGACTCATCGGCGCTGGCGGCTTTGAGCTTGCCGGATATGGGGATACATATAAGGTTGGCGATTATGGCGCCATATAAGGTAGTAATGAGCGCGACAGCCATGTTCGGGCCCAGCGCACTTTTGTCTTCAATGTTATTTAACATGGCAATAAGACCTATGACCGTGCCTAACATTCCCAGACCGGGCGCCAGTGTTCCCCACATGTTAATTACGCTGAGTTTGGTGTCGTGCCTACTCTCTATTTGCCCCAAGTCGAGTTCCAGAAGGTCACGGATGACCGAGCCGTCAGTGCCATCCACGACCAGGCGCATTCCTTTTTTCAGAAACTCGTCATCAAGGTCCTCCAGTTCTTCTTCCAGCGCCAGCAATCCTTCACGCCGCGCCTTTTCGGAAAAGGCCAGGAGCTTGGTGATGACCGTTTTCTCATTTGATTTCTGGGTCTTGAACGCCAGCCCAAACGTGCTCCACATACTAACTGCATCACCGATACTGCAAAACGTTATCACTCCCAGATAGGAACCTACTATCGTAATAAAGACCGACGGCAGATCGGCGTACAGTGTTATCGGACTACCCGACGTAAGAACACCTAAAATACACATAGCAAGCGTGCCGACAAGCCCAATAAGGGTCGATATATTCATGCCTTACTACTCCTCATTTTTGAAGGCGCCGATACGGCGGCGGTATTCAACAATACGCTCAATGACGACCAGCACCGGTTCCTGTACCACAAGGTATTTTCCTGATAACATCAAAAGCGTTGTATCAGGTCTCATTTCAATATACTCGATCTGATGAGGATTGATATAGTATTCAACACCGTCAAGCCGTGTTACCTTTACCATTTTTTTCTAACCGTTTCCCTATCGCTTAAGGCTCAGGACTTCCTGCAAGAGCTGGTCCGCAGTTTGTATGGTCCGCGAATTGGCTTGGAAGCCTCTCTGGGTTACGATCATGTCGGTGAAAGACTCGGACATATCCACGTTAGACATTTCCAGTACACCGGCGACGATGTTTCCCTTACCTGCTATCCCGGACGCGCCGACATTGGCCGTGCCTGAGTTGCTGGACACCTGATAGGTCGAGTCGCCGGCTTTCTCAAGACCGGCCTGATTGGTGAAGCTGGCAAGCGCCACCTGACCAATGATGCGGTTTGTACCATTGGAATACTCGCCAGATATGATACCGCTTGAGTCGATCTTGAAGTTGTCAAGATAGCCCATCACATAACCATCCTGAGACACAGCTTTGGAGGAGCTGGCTTCCGCAAACTGGGTGATTGAGTTGACAAAGCCGCCTACGGTACCGAGGTTCAGGGCAAAGGTCTGCCGCACCGGAGCGCCGTCAGCAGCGGGGTCGGTGTCTGGTACGGTGTATGCCACGTTCATAATGACTCGCCCGCCTGCCTCGTTGCCAGATTCGTTTCCTGCGCCGTCAACCGCGCTTAAGAGCGTACCAGTGTTGGAGAAGTTCACTATGAAGTTAGCAGGTCCGCCCACTGCCGGCGCGTCGTCGCCAAGTCCAATCGTGGCTCCGCGCAGGCTCGCGCCATCCTCGTCAAGTGCTTCAGGATCAACGGCAACGTTAGCGTTCCATTGATTGGGTAAGGCTGGATCCTGGCTGCGGGTGAATTCTACCTGCAACGTATGCTCCTGACCAAAGCTGTCATACACCTTGATCTGGGTTGTCCACGTGCCTTCGCGTACCTGGATCGGGGTTGCACCCTCAGCCGGAATCACCGGCATACGCTTATCAAGGTTACAGGCGAAATCAACCTCAGTGGTTGCCTTTGCCGGGTCTTTGGAGCCGACCGGAATCGTGAGGTTTTCCACATCACGGGAAACGTCAAGTATCTGCTGACCGCCTATATCCTGCGCCATCCAGCCCTGTACCTTCATACCGCTGGCCGGATTCACCAACACGCCGTCCGCGTCAAGGTTAAAAGCGCCCGCCCTAGTATAAAAAAAATTCTCTCCTTCCTTGAGTACAAAGAACCCTGTACCCTCAACCGCGAGGTCGGTTCCAACACCTGTGGACTGGAACGCGCCCTGAGAATGTACAGTATCAATGGTAGCAATAGACATACCAAGACCCACTTCCTGGGGGTTCACACCACCCAGTTCGTTGGTAGGACGTGACGCGCCCTGAAGCTGCTGGTAGAGCATATCCTGAAAGTTGACCCTGCCCTTTTTGAAGCCGACAGTATTGATATTGGCGATATTATTGCCAATCACGTCCATCCTAGTCTGATGGTTCTGCAAGCCTGATACGCCCGCAAACAAAGATCGCATCATAGTGAGTTACTCCTCAAATACCTTTGTTACCTGATTCCACTGGTAATACATACCGTTTACCAGAATTTCGGGATTTACGTCCCGTGTAACTGCTTTAATCACACCCTGAACTACCTGTTCACCGTCAACCAGCTCCACGCCTTTACCAAGAGCGGCGGTTACGCCGTTTCCCTCAAGCAGGGAAGCGAGGCGGGAGAAATCAGTGGCCATACTGGTCATCTGATCCAGCGTGGAAAACTGAGCCATCTGCGCGATGAACTCCTTGTCTTCCATAGGGGCGGTAGGGTCTTGATAGGAAAGTTGGGTGATCAAGAGCTTGAGGAAATCATCTTTCCCCAATTCATTCTGGTTACCCTTCCCTTGGTTGACCATGCTATTGTGCTTTTGCACCAGTTGATTGACTTCCGCCATATCCTGTGAACTCAATATAGCTTTAAGCTCCATACTAACTCCTTACGCAAGCATATTAACGATGGACAGCTCATTAGCTCTTCCACCTGATACGAGATGAACTTCCGGCTCATACTGGCCGGCGGCGAGGCGTTCCGAGAAGAAGGCGGCGTTTTCCTGCTGTTGCCAATTCTCCTCGCTGTTCTGGCCGCTGTCCGACGCGAGCGCCGTATAAAGGCTGACTCCACTAAAGCCGGAATCCCGAAAAGCCTGTTCAAGGGATTGAATTTCCCTATCAAATGCCCGCAGGGCCTCATTGCTTTCAACAATAATCTGCCCAGTGATTCTATTTTCGACCATTTCAAGATGCACTTTAACAATTCCCAGACTCTCCGGCTTGAGCGATAGTTTTATCGTTCCGGCGTCGCCGTCGCGTAGTAGTACCTGAGCCTGCTGCACAATATCACTGTTCAGGCGCTGGGAAAGTTCGCGGGCGAGCAGGTTCTCAAAGTTAGTGGTCCGTGCCTCGCTGGTATCAATAGGCGTGTCAAAGGGTTTTGCCCCATCAGGCAAAAGGTCGAGGCTGATTTCGGCGACGTTTTGCGCTCCCGCTTCTGATACCGCAGCGGTCTTTTCCGCGCCGGCAAACGCCGCTGACGTAACGCCAGACGCTGCGTCTCGCACACGCAGATCGCGCAGTTCCAGCCGGCCTTTGCTCCGCAACTCAGCGGGTTTCGCGGCATTGTCCGGCTCTTCCTTAGACCTCACGGCTCCAGCAAACAGATTCTGGACACTGAGCTTTTCAGCCGAGACGTTTTGCTTAACCGAAGTATATTTAACGTTTTTATCATAGCTCACCTCATTTGCCGCGCTTGCCAAGACAGCCGCGTTCCTCGTCGGCTGGGCGTGTTCCGCAAGGACGTCCTCAAGCGTCGGCGCCTCATGGGGAAGCGTATCCTGCGAGACCGTGTTCTTGATTCCAGCTACACTAGAAGAAAACGTACCGGCCGCTTTTTTGGCTGTGGTGCCAGCCACTATCGCAGAAGTGTCAGCGCCAGACACTTCTGCGATAGTGGCATTATCTGAAAATATGCTAGGCGCCTTTTCAAGGATGACGACGTCAGCATCAGTGTCAGACATCTTTTCAATAGTGTCAGACGCTTTTATCAGATTAGCGCCAACAATAGTGCCAGACACTTTTTCAGCGATAGCGATGGTGTCGTCAGACGCTTTTTGCGTGGGATTAGCCTCACCTGTTTTTTTTGCCGCTTTAGCAGGCATTTTGCCCACCTTGTCCTTTACCACTGTCTCTGCTTTTACATCGCCAGTCGTATATACCGTTGTCTTTCGCCCTACTGTCGCAAGCCGCGCCGTTTTTACTGGCAACACTGTTGCCGCAGACTGCGCTGGCGCCGTTGCTCCGGCCACGCCCTGCTTACTGTTGCTGATTAAACCGTCAAGAATTTTGGCAAACACACCAAGTTTATTGTTCTTTACCGTTGCTTTTTTCTGCGCCGGTGTTTGCTCTCCCACTGTTGTTTGTTCTGTTGCCCCTTGCACTACTGCTGTCGCAAGCTGCGAAGAAATCACTTGTATCAAACTGCCCCCTCCTCATCTTCAGTTTGGCCGGGGTAATTTCAGTTCAAGTTAAGGCTTGAAGGCCTCGCTGCCATCTTCCGTTGTAACTCAGCAGCCCGTTCCGGGGCCATGAGCGACAGCCAATACGACACAATGGAGGTAGTTCCCTCTGCTTGAGCGATTTCCTCGGTCTTCCGAAGTACGTCAATAGCATCCTGATCGTCAAGTGCGGCAAGTATCCCCACCGCATTCACCGGCGGCATGCCAGCAAGGTAACGAGCATTCTGCTCGACATTTCTACTCTTATCTTCGGTTGCTATTATCAGTGCGTTAATCGAATTCTCCCGATCATCAAGAGCTTTTTGGCGCTCCTCAAGCTCCTGCTTTATTTGCTCTAACTCAGCCAGCCGGGTTTTTATGTCTTGTTCCTGCTTCTCCACTTCCAGCTTCTGTAAGTTCAACGCCTCTTCGCGCACCAGCAGACGCTCTCGATCCAGCGACAGTGGTTCATCAGCGCCGCTCAAAGGCTGGGTACGCCCAACCACATCAATAAACTTATTATAAAGCGGCGCGAACAGAGTCTTCGCGTCAATCACGTTGAGGTAATCAAACCAAACAAGCCCACCACCCACCATGGCGATGATGAGGAGCAAAAGGACTATAACTCTTCCCAATACTCGTTTCTCTCCATATTCGGTCATTTCTACCGAGCCTCCCTTCCCTTAAAAAATCGGTCGATTTGACAATGGAATTAAGTTCAATCATGCACCTGCTCAACACTACTACTACTGGCAGACCCCAGCAATTCTATCCGCGCCTTTACATGATCGAGCTGGTCATGATTCAGCACCGAGCGACAGTAATTCGTGCCGGGAAGCACATACACCTTGTACCTGCCCCGGCTCACAAAGTTTTTCCCCTTTCCTACCATAAACCAGTATACCAGTGAGATACTCTCATTGTTCAGCTCAATCGCGTTTACCCCTTTCTTTCCAATGGCGCTTCCAGAGTTAAACAGGCAGGGAACCGGCAGCTCATCCCCATACAGACTCTGGCGAAGCACATCGCGCCGCTCAGAACGCCGGAGCTTGGTCAAGTCGCGCCGGAGCATACGCACCTCATTGGCAATCCGCTCACGCTCCTCGCCCTCAGACGTAGGGTAATCCCGGCACAGCCGCTCTATCTCAAATTTGATGAAGTCAAAACGCCCCAGAGACTCAAAAAGCGCCCGATGGGTATGCCCAATAATGGAGATACAGTTATTGGCAAGTGAAAAGTTATACGCCTGCTTTTCTACATAAAAACGCCGGTACGGACTACGCGCCGTGGAGATGTTGCGGATACCCACCGGTTTCAGAATAAAGCGGATACTGGCGTTGATGAGGGTGTTAAAGCTGGTATATATCCGCGACGACTGATGGCCGTGATACACATACACCGGAATGACGCCGGTCTCGATTCTGACCGCGTGGTACAAGGGATACGGATACTCCTTCTCGAAGACCAGAGCCGCGTCATGGTTGCCGAGCGTCTTGTAAAGCCGCCTCTCCTCAGCAAAGCGGTCAAAGACCTGAAAGAGCCGCGCCCACTGCTTCCTGATTGCCGGCAGGGAATAACGCAACAGCTCCTCAATATCGCCGTTTAACACAAGCACCCAGCCGTTTTGCAGGTAATACGTCTCCAGCACGTCGGTAAGAAACGCGCCATTTCCAGCAAGATCGTCGCGCCGTCCAACCCCCATGTGCAAATCGCTTATCACGAGAACTTTGCCGCCATTGGTAATGTCCAGCACACTGGCGGGGTTAAACTGAGAGCCTAGTATATCAGTAAAAAATGAAAGCTCACTCAGTTGCGGCCACCTTTTCAAAGTAATCAGTTTTTCTGTTTATCCGCGATTTTCCCAAGTCCAAGTTCGGCCAGTACACGGTACTTTGCTGGAAGCAGTTCCGCGTCAGCGCCCGTATAGCGCGCAAGGAGCGTGTTAAAGCCCGTGATCGCGGTCTCATAGTTTTTTTGCTTATAGTGAATAAAAGCAATCTCGTATTCAGCGGCACAAATATCGTCAGTGTTGAATGGATAACGCTCAATAACAGCTTCATAGAACCAGAGCGCCCGCTTATAGTTGTTTCGGTCAGTAGCTTCCTGCGCCCGCTGGATCAGTTCCGCCGGTGTTAAGTCAGCCGGAATCTCAATCGGCCCTGACGCGCAGGCGCTCTCGTTCATCATAACAATAACAAGCATGGCAGCAAGGCCAAACCAGGTAATACGTTTCATAGCTTTGGTATAACAAAAAGGAGAGGCGAAAACAAGGGGTGTGTTGACACCAGGGGCGAAAACGCTCACTATCGCAGGCACTATGATTGCGGGTATTATTGGCGCCACCGGTTATGCGGGCGCGGAACTGGTGAGACTGCTCGCTGGGCATCCTGAGATTACCAAGATTGTTCCAGCCTCAGTCAGCTTTCAAGGGGAGCGAATCGAAGCGGTTTACCCCAACTTTCAGGGCGTGGTTTCAGCCGCGCTGGTTAAGCCGGAAGAGGCGGTGTCAGAGGCGGATGTGGTGTTTGCGGCGCTGCCGGCGGGTGTGGGCGAGGCGTTTGCCAAAGCCTGCATGGAACAGGGGAAAAACTTTATCGACCTGTCAGCGGACTTCCGGTTTGATGATGACGAGGCGACCTTCACCGCGTGGTATGGCAAACCGTATGTATACCCCGAACTGCGGCAACGGTCAGTGTACGGCCTGCCGGAACTCAAGCGCGCCCGAATCCGCGAACGTGCCGCCAACGGTCCGCTCATCATCGGGAACCCAGGCTGTTACCCCACCGGCGCGAGTCTGGGGATGTATCCGGCGATCAGTCTCGGTATCGTGGCCAACAACGCTACCATCATCGTGGACTCCGCGTCCGGCGTTACCGGCGGCGGACGGGAACCAAGCCGTTCCTTCCATTACCCGGAATGTGCCGACTCACTCGCGCCCTACAAAGTCGGGACGCACCGGCACACACCGGAAATCAATCGGAACCTAGGCTTCATGGCCAGCTCCGCAGGTGTAAACGCCGCGTCCGTCATATTCACCCCGCACCTTGCGCCCATGAACCGCGGCATCCTCAGCACGATTTACCTTCCGCTTGCCGAAACGTGTCGTCTGGAACAAAGCGCCTTGACCCGCCCGCCCGCCAAGGCGGTTACTGAACGCGCTGAGGAAATCCGTGAACGTTATGCCGCGTTCTATAAGCAGGAGCCGTTTGTGCGGGTGCTTCCCCAAGCCGGTATTGCGTCAACTAACCGTGTGAGGCAGTCAAACTTCTGCGACATATCCGTACACCTCGATCAGTCTGGAACAATGCTCATCATTGCCACAGCCATTGACAACATGGTGAAAGGCGCGGCTGGTCAGGCAGTTCAGAACATGAACATTGTTTATGGTTTTGACGAGCGCGCCGGTCTCACCGCGATACCCGCCTTGTTCTAAAACAAACGACCTTCTGTCTCCGCCTCAAACGAAGTTGTCTCCGCCTCAAACGAAGTTGTCTCCATCCCAAAGAAGTTTGTCTCCGCCTCAGAGAAGTCTGTCTCCATCCCAAACAAAGTTGTCTCCGCCTCAGAGAAGTCTGTCTCCATCCCAAACGAAGTTGTCTCCGCCTCAGAGAAGTTTGTCTCCGTCCCAAACGAAGTTGTCTCCGCCTCAAATGATTCTGTATATGAATGATTTTAGCTTGTTGGGGAACCGGCGGACAGCTGTCAAGTCAGTTACGGAAAGGCGAACCGTCGAGTTCCATGCGGAGGAATACATTGCCGATGCTCTGATGTTCTATTTGAATGGAGTTGTTCTCTATAGTGGCAAAGTCAATCCGGTCGTTCCATGAGCTGTATGCGGTTAAAAATTCGCCACTAACCGAGAAATACCGGTTCCAGCGCCCGTAGCTATGGCTATTTTCCAGCACTATCGCGCCGGCTAACACGTGGGTTGCGGTGTATGCCTCTACCCTTACATTCGTCCCCACGCCATTGGCATTGTCCAATCCGGCCCAGTCCAAGGTTACATAGGAAATGTGGCTGTCGTGTTCTACACCGGCGATGGTATAGGAGACAACGTTCCGCCGCACCAGCGTACTACGTGCCGGTGGTCGTGTCGGCGCCTGTGTTGCTGGCGTCTGCCTTGTGTTGGCGCTCGCTACCGGCGCCGCCGTGTTAGCGCCACTTGCGCCAGCCATAAACAGGTTCTCGTAGTATTGATTCGCTTCCCATATACCTTCACGGATTTCATCACGCAATGGAGGTATCAACAGCATCGTGCCGGGTAAAATCAAGTCTGGGTTCGTAATCTTGCTACGGTTTGCGTTATAGATGTTGAGCCACAGGGTTTCGTTCCAGTAGATTCCGGGACGGGCCGCTATAGCGCGAAACGTATCACCGGGCTGAATCATATACTGGCCAGGAAGCACGGCTCTGGTTGCCGCAGTCGGCGCTGGGGAAGCTGGCTCCGCAGGCGTGGGGGAAGCTGTCTCTCCCTTTTCGGGGGAAACCGGCTCTACCGGCACGGTACCCTCCTTTTCACGCGCCGGTTCTACCGCTGACGCCGCAACCTGTTCCGGCTCAGATGGCTCACCCTGCGCTGCCAGTTTGTCATTAGACACACAGGACACCAAAGCACAGGAAAGTGCCACACTCAATAAAGCAATATATCTGTTTTTCATCAGCCGTACCTCCATGCCTTTACTTAAACCGCGCCGGGTGGTCTCTCTTCGGCAGTTTCACGGAATGACCGTTATGGGGCGTGTGATTATACAGAAAACGGCGGCAGTCGAGGGTCTTGTTCAAGAAGACTTGCCGCTCCTCAGTTGATATTCGCGCTTTGCAGGCTCTCTGTATGTTCATAGGTGTATTCTAAGCTGTCTTTGTCTAAGGCGTCAACGGCGCCCTTTCCGGGCTAGCTCTCCGCGGCTTAAAGGCGGGTTTATGGCGCTCGCTGATAAGGATACCGTCCACAGTCATACCTTAGCGCAGGCTCAGGGCATTGTACGGCTTCTCTCCACAAGCAAGATGTGTTTCACGCAGCCCGCAATGTATCTATATTCTATCACTCTTCTTGATAGAGGGGAGCTTTTCCAGCAGTTTCTTTGCTTCAAGCTCTTGCTGCTTCCGCTCCTTCAAGGCGTGATACACAATGATGAGTAGAAATAATATGAACACTCCCGCAATGATCAGTGCCAACACGATCTGGTCCTCGCCTATACGTTCTGGCGGATCGACTATCAGCGGGTCTTCTACTGGCTCTTTGCTGATAACCGTTGCTGGCTGGCTGAATAGCGCATAGATGACCACGCTGACCAGCAACGACAGAGCGACGATGATCAGCGCGATAATGGCAGTGTTCTTTATCTGGCGATTCGAATTCTTTGATAGGGCGAAGTAGATGATGAGTAGCAATAAGCCTATGGAGAGAATGAGCGCTCCCAGTAACATCTATCTGCCGTGGCAATACTTGTACTTCTTGCCTGAGCCGCAGGGACAAGGGTCGTTGCGGCCAACCTTTGGCATAGAACGTACTACTGTGGCATTTTGAGGCTGCTGGGGACGGGACGCGGCTGTTGCCGTGCTTTGCCTGCCCGCGCCTGCGAAAGCGCCTACACTACCGTGGCTTGCGGCCTGTGTGGTTGTCACGGAACGTGCGCGTGAGGCGGCCTCCCGTTCACGGTCGTCGGCAAGCTGTATCCGCACCAGATGGAGCCGCGACGCGATCTCTTCCCGAATCTGGTCTATCATCTTGTCAAAAATCTGGAAGCCCTCAACCTTGTACTCAGTAAGCGGGTTCTTCTGCGCGTAACTGCGGAGGTACACCGCTTCGCGCAGAGCTTCCATATTCTCAAGGTGATCAAGCCATTTGCGGTCAACCGCTTGAAGGTACTGCATCCGTATAAACATATTGAGATTAGTTTCACCCACGAGCGCGACTTTGTCGGCAATATCCTTTTCAAGGTCAGCGACAAAACGCTGCTTAAGCAGATCGGCGTTCTGCTCTTTACCCGCGTTTTCAATCAAAGGAGCATAGCCGAACTTAGTCTTGAGCAGCTCAAGCAGCGCCTTGAGCGCGGCGGATGGATCACGGCGTTGGGTGTCGCGGAACGCATCAAGGGCTGCGACAACCATGTCCTGTGTGGCGCCATTCACCCGTTGAACAAGATTCGCGTCGGCAAGAATGGCGTCGCGCTGTTCATAGATGAACTTCCGCTGTTGATTAAGCACGTCGTCATACTCAAGCAGGTGTTTGCGAATCTCGAAGTTGCGCTCCTCCACCTTTCTCTGCGCCCGCTCGATACTCTTGTTCAGCCACGGGTGATAGATAGGCTCACCCGGAACCATGCCAATCTTAGCCATGAGGCTTTTGATGTTATCGCCACCAAAGAGACGCATAAGGTCGTCATCCATTGAGATGAAGAACTTTGAGCGACCGGGATCGCCCTGCCTGCCGGAACGTCCACGGAGCTGGTTATCAATACGCCGGCTTTCATGGCGCTCGGTGCCAATCACATAAAGTCCGCCCAGGCGTTTTACTTCCTCATAATCAGCTATCCACTTTTCATACTCGTCGCGGTATACCTCCGCGTATCTTTCAGGACTCGCCTCAGTGCCGGCGCGTTTTCTGGCGCGATGTTCGGGGTTGCCGCCGAGCTTGATGTCCGTGCCACGTCCCGCCATGTTGGTGGCGATGGTTACCGCGCCTCTGGAACCGGCTTCGGCAATGATGAGCGCTTCGCGGGCGTGGTTTTTGGCGTTCAGCACCTCGTGCCGCACACCCCGCCGCGTAAGCAGCGCCGAGATAAGCTCGGACTTCTCGATGGACACTGTGCCAACCAGAATCGGTTGCCCTCCCTTATGCGCCGTCGCAATCTCATCACAAAGCGCGTTCCACTTTTCCTTTTCGTTAAGGTACACTGTGTCGTCCTCATCGTTACGCGCCACCGGTAGGTTCGTGGGAATGACTACCACTTCGAGCTTGTAAATCTTGGTAAACTCCACTGCTTCAGTGTCAGCGGTTCCAGTCATGCCGGAAATTTTGGCGTAGAGCCTGAAGTAGTTCTGGAAGGTGATAGTTGCCAGCGTACGGTTGCGCTGGGCGATGCGTATCTTTTCCTTAGCCTCTATTGCCTGATGCAGGCCATCCGAGTAACGGCGGCCATGCAGGATGCGTCCGGTGAACTCGTCCACAATCTGCACCTGGCCGTCCTGTACCACATAATCCACATCTATATGGAAG
The DNA here is from genome assembly GCA_031266875.1 of Treponema sp. Taxonomy (GTDB): domain Bacteria; phylum Spirochaetota; class Spirochaetia; order Treponematales; family Breznakiellaceae; genus JAIRMT01. The sequence goes on along the minus strand of JAISAE010000069.1, from coordinate 3,811 downwards.
AGTTTATGCGCCCGCAGCGCCTGCGTGAAGTAATGGAGGTACTCGAAGTTCTCCTCGTCAACAATGGATCCTTTGATGAGGTTTCGCTTTTGGAGTATCTGTTCGAGCTTGTCCATGCCGGCGTTGGTGAAGGAGATGTTTTTGTTCTTCTCGTTGAGCTTATAGTCCCCGATAAGTTCTTCGCCTTGGATTTCGTCAGGATACTCTCCATCCGCCTTTTTCTGTACCTCTTGGAGTGAACCGAGGAGCCGGTCAACCTCGGCGAACTTGAAGGTATCATCCTCTGCCGCGCCGCTTATGATGAGCGGAGTTCGCGCCTCATCAATGAGGATCGAGTCAATCTCATCGACGATACAGAAGTTATGGCCCCGCTGAACGCGGCTTTCGAGGTCGCGGCACATATTGTCGCGCAGGTAGTCAAAGCCAAACTCGTTGTTCGTACCGTAGGTTATGTCACAGGCGTAGTTTTTCTTGCGCCGAGCGTTATCCATATCCGACAGAATCGTACCGACGCTTAGGCCGAGGGCGCTAAAAATAGGCCGCATCCAGTCTGCGTCCCGTTCAGCCAGGTAGTCGTTCACCGTAACCACATGGATACCTTCGCCGGGAATGGCGTTGAGGTAGGCTACGGCCACGCTCATAAGCGTTTTGCCCTCGCCGGTTTTCAATTCCGCGATTTTGCCCTGGTGAAGCACAATGGAACCCAGTACCTGCACGTCGTAAGGCCGTTCACCGAGGTTTCGCCGCGCCGCCTCCCGTGCCAGAGCAAAGGCTTCGGGCAATAAGTCATTCAGGGTCTCGCCCTCTGCGTAACGTTCCCGAAATTTGGCAGTTATGCCGGGGAATTCTTCTGTTGGAAGCGCGGCTGCCCACGCTTCCTTCTCATTAACCGCGTGTAATATAGGCAAGAGCGCCTTGAGGTCTCGTTCATGCTGAGAACCAAACATGGCTTTCATTAAATTATTAAACATAAGGCTATGGTAGCAAAAGAAGTCGGGGTACACAATTACCTAAAAAGTATCTGGTGCCAGACATTTTTTTGATAGCGGTCAAGCAAACACGCACTATGGATTCGTATAACAAGTATCAACAACCGTGGAGGTATTTAATGAACAATCTCAATTCAATCTTGATCGAAGGCAATCTGGTGCGGGACCCTCTTCTGCGAACCACGTCAAAAGGAACCTCACTCTGCACTTTTAGCCTCGCATCTAACCGCTACTACAAGCAGGACTCTGGGCTGGAAAAGGAAGTCGGCTTCTTTGACGTAGAAGCCTGGTCCAAGCTCGCGGAAAACTGCTACAATTTCGGACACAAGGGCCGGGGCGTGCGGGTTGTAGGCCGGCTTAAACAGGACCGGTGGAACGGAACCGATGGAAAGGCACATTCCCGTGTTAGCATTGTCGCGGAGCATGTGGAATTCCGTCCTGAATTCAAGAAAGAAGAAACCCCGCCACCGCCTCTGCAAGAGCTTAATACCCAGCAAGAGGACGAATACGAGGCCGTGAGCTTCTGAGCAACCACGCGCCTGCGTGGTTCCTAACCATTCGGTTCATGTGTCCGGTGCGCTTCTTCCTGCTGATAAAAGCCGTTCTTCCAGTTAAAGCGGCTTGTACGCGGCAGGGGAAGCGCATTTTTTGTCGCGTTACTCACGTCTTTATAGTTAATCTTTTTCAACGGCGGGCCGGAAAAGTCCTGTATAAAATGACTGAACCCCGCTTCTCTCAGAAATGGAATCTTATCAACAATAGAAAACGCCTGTTCTGGAATGACCAGAGAACCAGTGTCATTCTCGACCATGTTAAAGCGCTCGTCATGGCTGTCGGTGAACGCGCTGAACTTATACACATGGTTCATGGCGGCGCGTATGCGGAAAAGCGCGGGATAGGCAAAGACGGTGATGAAGGCAAGAGCGCGGTGCTGTGGATCTACGGTTTTCTCAAGGTTCTGCCGGTTGTTCTCAAGCGGAGAAACAAAGTGCTGGAGACCTAGACTTGCGATAAACGAAACCGCGTAACGGTTGAAGGTATAGAGGTACGGGCCGGCAATGAGCGAAACATCGCTAAGACCACGAAAGAGTGAAACATGCCCCAGGTTATTCACCTCAAACTGGTGAAAGCCCCGTTCCACCAGCGCCGGTATCTCCTCTGCGACAATCGCGGAAAGAGTCTCTGGAAAGTAAGTATCGAGCGTCAGTATGAGTTCCCCCTGCTTAAAAGGCAATGGCGGCTTGTTATCGGCAAGCAGGTAGGCGGCGGTTTTGCGGGTATAGGCAAGGAACACCTTTACCGGACGCGACGACTGGATGATGTAAAGGTCTTCGATACGGGAAACTGCCGCGTAGATGCCTTGGGGGAAACGCTTACCATCAGCCTTGTCCACTGGCAAGAGCTTGACCTGCGGCGCGTGTTCATGCCCCGGAGCGCGGCGGAAAGTGTCCAGCTTGCGCGGAAGCACTGGCGCGTAACGCCGGCTCAACGCCCGTGTCTGGATGAGGTAAACCATATCGCCCTTGTCAAACCCGTCGGGGATTGACACCCAAACACCAGCCTCGTCCTGCTCAACACTTCGCGCCTTGTACGACTGGCGGTCAGAATCATCAGCGCGGTGCAGTCGTATCGAATCACCCACCCGCAGCCCAGTTTCACCATGCGCCAGCAGACCCAGCCGCGCACCAAACTGCCCGCGCACCTTGAGCAAATGCCCCAGAGGGATACCTGTACCACCGCTCTGTTCAGCCCTGAGCCAGTCGATAGTATTGTTTCCGTCAAAGTAAAAAACCGTTTTTGTTCGCGCAAAATCGCTGCGCAGTATCTTCTGCCCTTCAGCTATAGCGGCCTCGCGGTTGTCGTCAAGCGCGTCTATGACCCGTCGGTATGCGCTCACCACCGCGCCAACATAGTCGGCGCTCTTCATGCGGCCCTCAATTTTCACCGCGTTAACACCAGCGTCCACAAGCTCAGGCAGTCTTTCAAGAAGCTGTAAGTCAGACGGGCTGAAATAATAGCCGCCTTCCTCAACCCCGGACTCGCGGTAGTAGCGCCGGCAGGCTTGGGTACACATACCCCGATTGGCTGACTTCCCGCCCAGAAAACTGGAGAACAGGCACAGGCCCGACGCGCTTACACACAAAGCCCCGTGAACAAAAACCTCCAGTTCCATGTTGGTATTGGCGCGAACCGCCTTAACCTCATCCAGACTGAGTTCCCGCGCCAGCACCACCCGCGAAACGCCATAACGCGAAAGCGCATTTGCGCCCCGCGCCGAGGCTATGTTCATCTGCGTTGAAGCGTGCGCCCTAAGCATGGGGAATTGTTCGTGGATCATGGCAAGCACACCAAAATCCTGAACAATGATACCGTCCGGCCCTACTGACGCAAGATACTTGAGAAGTTGATACATACGATCCGCCTCCCGCTGCTCAAACACCGTGTTCACGGTAACATACACCTTGCGTCTCATACGGCGCAGGGTACGGAGCGCCCCTTCAAACTGGGAGTAGGCGAAGTTTGCGCTTCTCAGCCGCGCATTGAAGCTCTTCAGCCCCAGATACACTGCGTCAGCCCCTTCCCCGATGGCCGCGTCAAGCGCCTCCGGCGAACCAGCCGGAGCAAGCAGTTCGATTGTTTGTTTTATCATCACAAGGATACTCATATTTTAAGACCCTGTTGTCAATCACACGGCATTGGTTAGTGCCAGACACCAGACTGAAGCAAAAGACCATCCCAGCTCCCTATCATAGCCATGAGACCCTCAAGACAATTCATAGACGGATCAACCTATCACGTTACCTCGGAAGTTAACCGCAACG
>JAISAE010000055.1 GCA_031266875.1 Treponema sp. | reverse complement strand
GTTGTCAAACCAATCGAGATAGATGGTCTCTTCGTTGGTGATCACCCCCTCTTTCTTAGGCTCAGGACACTTTTCCGCCTGAATTGAACCAACTAGACGTTTTGAAAAATCCCCGCTTTTGTAGTAGCTGGATTCAACCAGCCAATAGGTCTTCATCATTATGTATCTCCTAATATGTCTGTGGTGGATTGAGGGAACTGTGGGGCAAAACCCTTATCCGCCACGATTGTGGGTTGATCTGTTTGAAGGGGTAAAACTACAGCGTCTCGCACTTGGCCAGGTATTCGGCAACCGCCGAGTATCGCGCCATAACCCTCCCGGCCACTCTGAATAGATGGAATGCCGGATAGCGCGACGCCGCTTGCTGGTATATCCAGCTTCTACTGACGTGCAGGTACTCCGCTAACTCCTTCGCGTTCATTAGCGGGTCGTTCTGTACTACGCTTTTCTTGCTTGTCTCCGCCATAATTTCTTCCTCCCGAATCCCGCTTATCTCCACCAGCAGGGCCGCCTCCACCGCCACCATAGCCGCCGGGGGGACGGTTATCTTGCTTGCCCGGGGGAACCAAACGAACCACAAGGATTCCGTTTTCTTCCTTGCCGTTTCCTCCCATGCCGTTGGATAACATAAGAGTGGTCAATCCATCTCTCTGTTCCTGCCTTACCTCAATGACGGTAAAGCCCAATTTGTCTACCGCCTTGATTAAGGCGGGTATTCCGACATTCTTCATTCGTTACTCCTTCCTCTATAAAAGTGATGTACCCCCTCGCCTGCGTAGAGGTGGTGGGGGCTTTTTTGTGCTTGCTAATAGATAGATGTACAGCAAGCCCTAAGCACTCCCTGACGTATCCATCAAGGTGCACCTCCTTCAGCAGACCACAGCCTCAGACCGCGCTCTGCTTCTCGTTAGTCGCTCACCGCCTAGCCGATAACATAGTCCGGTGAGTGAGCTTGTCAGAACGACAAACTCTTGTTATAGTTAATGTATCACAAAGATACATTAGAGTCAATAGAAAAAGTATCAAAAAAATACTTTTTCTAAAAACTAGGTATTTGAAGAAATTAAGACTTGCTGATACATTTACCGATAAGGAGAGTATGAAATTGGCTGGTGAATATCTAACAATATCAGAAATGGCTGAAAGACTTGAAATAACATATCTGACCGCAAAGCAGCGGCTTTTGAGAGCTGGTATAAAGCCGATAACAAAAGATGTTTTATACGACCCAGCCGCCCTAGAAGTCATCCGCAACGTACCCGGCAAGGGTAGGCCGCCAAAGCCCAAGCCCACCCCCTAGACCCCGCGCCCTGTTCGCCGTGCCGATAACTACGTGCGAAGGGTGCGCGGGTAATAAAAAAACGCTGGTTGGAACCTCGGCCCTGCCCGGCTCTGGCTCCAATCAGCGCTCTTTCCGTCCCCGGGGCAGCGGGGTTTATATATTGCTTATAGGCTATATATATCTTATAATATAGTATATAGACAATATAGTTAACTACTTTTTTGCTTATCGACAAATTTTTTTGTCGATACTTAGTCTATGGACATAAAAGGTTACTATGAGAGAGTCAAAGCCTTGTCTAAGGCGCAAGGGAAAACCATTGAATATGTGGTAGGTAAGGCCGGTTTGTCTCTTGCCTCCTATAACGCCTATAGGCGACGTGAAAACTTGCCAAGAGCCGACGAGTCGGAGAACATAGCCAAAGAGCTTGACACAAGCAATACCTACCTGGTAACAGGCGCGGAACCCGGCAAGCCCGACACGTCCGGCGTGATTCAGCAGGCGGAGAAGCTGTTAGCCGACCTCAAGCGACTATAAGAAGAAGCCTAAGCCCGCTCAATAGAACCCACAGGGCGTGGCCGGGCCGAAACATCGTATCCACCGTAGGTGATAAAAAACGCCTAAGTGTGAGATTGGAGGTTGCGGCTCCGTACCCACGCTTAGGCGCTCTTCTCTCCGGCAACTCCGCAACCGCTGCTGTACTTCATATATGAGATAATATCATCTCATTAAAACTTTGTCAAGTAAAAAGTGATAAATATATCTCTTTTTCTTAGCTTTCTTTTTCATAGCCGATAAGTAAGACATGGAAGGTCTCACAATATCGGAAATGGCTACCATCTTGGGCATTAAGCCCCACTCCGTAACCGTTAGGCTTAACCGTGCCGGTATCAAACCAGTCACGCAGGAAGCCTTGTACGCGCTCTCCGCCCTTGAAGTCATCAAGGACGCCAAACGGGGACGCCCGCCCAAGAAGCCGGAGGCTGATACATAGCTCATACTGCCACCGTGCCGCTCTTGATACCTATAGACCCCGCGCCCAGAGCCGCCGCACGAAACAGGCTGGCTAAGGGTTGGCAGGTGATAAAAAACGGCTTACCAGCCGCGCTCCCGCTCCGACAAGCAAAGAGTTTTGGCTGATAAGCCGCTCTCGTTCCCTGTGTCGGCAGGGGTATAGGTACTCTGTTTGATTGAGTTATCTCAATCTATAATCCAATATAATTTAGATTTATCAATATATCAACAAAAAAATGAAGATAAATCAATTTTTTTCCGAAAGATATAAATATGACTTTCTTTGAACGTTTAGAATCCTTAATCAAGGAAAAGAAGACCTCTCAAAAGGCAGTAGCTGAATATGTAGGACTAACAGGGTCTTCTATAACATTATGGAAGAAGGAAGGAACCATACCCCGCGCCGATGTAGCCTTGAGGATAGCGGAGTTTCTCGGCGTATCGGTCGAGTATCTGATAACAGGTGCGGAGTCAGTGAGCAAGCCCGATACAGCGCCCATCATCGCGCATCTTGAGGCCGCTCTAGACGACCTCAAGCGACTATAGGGACGCTATATATGGTGTACATTTTCTGAAAATTTTACCGATAGCGTTGACGATATACTATCTATAGCCTAACTTGAACAGGAAGATAGCCATGACCGATTATTTGTTTGCGCGTCCCTCTTTCCTAGAGGGCATGGGGAGAAACTTTGACATTTTCGGAACTATGAACCGGTATAACTACGCGAAAACCGGCGAGGAGGCTGACCGAATAGCGTTCATGGCTGATTGGGCTGCCGTCTATGGCGATTTCTGGCAGGTTTATGAAGACTTGCAATGTCAAAATGGCAAGAAACCGTAACACTTGAGACCGGATGTGTCGAAGATCAGAAAAAATTTTCTACAGTGAAGTAATTTGTGGTATGATACCCGTATCTTATATTAGGAGGTAACAAACAATGAGCAGCGTTTTTGATGTAGCACACTATATCATTCAAATTGGCAAAAAAGATGTGGACGATGAGGAATACGATCTTACTCCCATGAAGCTCCAGAAGCTTGTTTACTACTGTCAGGGTTTTCATTTGGCGCTCTATGACAAGCCCTTGTTTCCTGAATCCATTGAGGCATGGAAACACGGCCCGGTATGTCCGCCGCTGTACCACGCACTGAAGCCATTGGGCGCGAAACCGGTCTTTGAGATAGACGCAAAAGACGACAGCCTCACCGAAGCTGAAAAACAGCTTATAGCCGATGTTTACTGGAAGTATGGGCAGTTCGCCGCTTGGAAGCTCAGCGATATGACCCACAAAGAAACCCCGTGGGCTACGGCTCAAACCAACGGGGCTATCTCAAGAGAATCAATGAACACCTTTTTTGATGAGCGGTTTTTTGTAGACCCAAAAGACATACCACCTTTAATCCCGGAAGAGCGCGTTGAAATCGGGAAAGCTTTTGAAGAACTTGAGGTAAGCGGTGAATTTAGCCTATTAGAACTCCGCTGAACAGCAAAAAGACCGGATTCTCAAAGAGCATCCCGAAATTCAAGCGTTTGTCTCTAAACTTGAAAGAAAAATTATGGGTAATCCTGAAAGAGGATTGCCTGATTCGATTATGAGCGCCGATGGCCGGTCAATTCCCTGCCGCAAACAGGCTGTTGCCCTTGACTTTTTCAGCGATCGCTATGCCTTGGGGTATAGCCGCCTTGTCGCTGTCTACATCTACAACGACAAATCAATAGCCATACTATACCTCTACTACACTAGTTGACCTTAACTGTACGGCAAGTTCCCACTCAAGTCGAAGCGCGGAACCTTCAAGCAGGCTGGAAGATGCAACCGCCTTTTCCAATCAAATAAGGCGGCTATTCCTGCATTACCCATTCTTTACTCCCTTCCCTAAAGACCCACAGGGCGTGACCGGGCAGAAACACCGTATCCAACGCCTCCGTAGGTGATAAAAAGCCCTAAGAGCGGTTACGGTCGCTCAAAGGGCTGGGTGGCCAACATCAGCGATACGCGCCGTAACTCGCGTACCAGTTCTATCTATATATAATGTCGCATCATTCAAATATAAAGTCAAGATAAATGTTTGAAAAAATACGCAAAAATATTTTTTCTCCAGTTTCCGAAAAGTAAAGTATGGAAGGTCTTACTCTCTCGGAAATGGCTGAAATACTCGGCGTTCCCCAACGAACTGTGGAGCGCCGGGTACAACGGTCAGGAATCAAGCCACTTACAAAAGAAGCCGTATACCCCTCCGAAACCCTGGACAAAATCCAGGACGCCAAGCGGGGCCGCCCATCCAAGAAGCCGGAACCCGCTCAATAGTCCCCGCGCCCGCTCTAAGGAGGTTTCTGGAAAGGGTGGGCGGGGACAGGGTAGCCACTTGAGTGGCTTATATATTTAGTATAGCTATTATTTTAACTATTGTCAATAGGTATAGCCACTATTTTGACATTTTCTTAAAAGAGTCTCCGATAGGATTGATATGTCTTTAGATTTCTGGAATACTGTTAGACAGCGTTTAACCGCGTCGGGGAAAAGCCAGACATGGCTTGCGGAACAGTCCGGTGTTAAGCGGACCGCCATCAACAATGGCATTGGCAGAAGCGCGGAAGGCAAGATGTCAAGTCCGTCAGTGGAGTCCGCTTATGCCATCGCCTGTGTTCTTGATACCACGGTCGAGTATCTGCTGACCGGTCAAGACCCGCAGGGTCTTGCTCCTGATGAGCGCGACGTGCTTAACAGCTACAGGCGGCTTGACGACCGGGACAGGCAGGATGTGGTGGGTATCATCACGCTCAAGCTGTCGCGCTATGAACAAAGCTATGAGCAGGGGGAAAAAGCCCTCGCGTGATGGCTGAGAGCGGGCATATAGTACCGTTTGACTCCGCGCAATCAGCGCCGATGGCGCGAGTTGAGGGCGGTAAAGTGATACCGTTTAGGAAGGATTGAAGATGAAGTTGGCAAGGGTTGCGGTAACGTCATATACAGCCGGAATGTTAGGCGCAATTTGTTGACAAATTTTCTGAGAGATGTAAATGAAAAAAAATAATTTTAATCGGTTTACTTTCTTTAGGAGCTAATTTATTTGCAGGGGAATGGAGTGGTTCGGCAGGGGCTTTTTTTACCCCATTGGGGGAAATCGGCTATTTTTGTTCAATTAATCCGGTTTATTTTGGAGTTGGATATACTATTATTCCTTCCTATAAAGAAGAAGAAGAAGATAGTTGGTGGGATTTGACATTTAGATTAGGCGGTACTTATGTATTTAAAAATGGTATAGGTGTTTTAGGAGGTTTACAGTATAAATGGCTTGCCATAAATTCATTGGGAGTAAGTACAGTTCAATGGAAATATGCGTCAATATTTATGCCAGAAATAGGAATTTCTTACCAATGGGGGAAAATATATGGTAATATTATGTATCAATTTGATACTATAAATACCAAAAATTCAACAATTTGTTTTACAGTAGGATACCATTATGGTAAATAAATTATTCTTTCTGCTAGCTTTTTGTTTTTTTCTCTTTGGATGTCAGCAATTAGATTTTACTGGACTAAGAAAAGAACCTGATAAATTATCAGATCAACGTTTTATATGGAAAGTTTAGTCTTGATATAAGCAGCGCTGTTTATGGTCGAGGGAGTCACACATATAAATTTAACGGCACAAATTTCGCCGTTCATGAAAGTTTTCAATATTATGCGTCGGGTAGCGAGCTCTCATATATTGCCTATGAGATTGAGGTTTCAAACGGCAAATATCGTGAGCAACTTTGGGAAAATGAATATAGCAGTTGGAGTGAATGGAAGGACTATCACTTTGACGCAGAAGGTGATTTATGGATTGGAATTCTTGAATATAAAAAAGAATGACTCAAGGGCGCGGCACCCCACCGCGCTCCCCTCGTCTCATCTAGGCGTCAGCGCCCTCTCCAGCGCTCACCATAACCTCCCCAATCTTGGCGCTGATGGCGCTTATCGTGTCGGCGGTCTCATGCAGGTATATCTTGGTGGTCTGTAGATCGCTGTGTCCAAGAAGCTCCTGAATGTAGCGCAGCGGAACATTGCGCGCTTCCAGCGTCGACACGAGGGAATGGCGGGAACTATGAGGAACTATCTTTCGCCCGCCCGTGTCGATACCCGCTCGTTCCAGCCATCGGTGAAAATGGTCGCTCCACCAGTGTGGCGTAGGCATCTTCCCGCCTTTGAAACGAAACACGAATTCATGTTGCCTGTTTTCTTCCCATAACTTTCTGACAGCTTGTTGTAACACTCCGTCAAACGGCGCCTCCCTTTCGCGCTTGCTTTTCGTCAGGCCAAGCACGCGGTCATTATACTCAAATTTTTGCCATGCCCGGCGCACGGTAATCTTAGGCGTTTTCCAGTCAAGGTCTTCCGGTTTTAGGGCGAAAATCTCCGCCCGCCGAAGACCGGCGAGGAACATAGCCGCGCACACTCCCCGCTCCATGCTGTCAAGCAGCACCCCGGGGCTGAACAGCCAGACAACCTCGTCGTCGGTGAGCGCATCCGATCTCCCATGCCTTATCCCTTGCGGCGGGTCAAGATGTTGGAACGGGTTTATCCAGCGCCGGTGTGTTTTGCCGTATTCATGGAACGCCATGCGGACAAACTTGATCACGGCCTCGTAGGTGCGCGTTCCCGCCATTGGGCATCCCGCGTGGAGTCGCTTCGCTCCAAGGCGTCCCAGAAAAAGAAGCGCGTCCTCGTCGTCAACGCTGTCCATCTTGAGATCGGTAAAGGTATCGTCTTTGATGTGAAGCCGGTAAAGGATTCGTAGCCGGCTATGGTATCAATGGAGTTAGGGCGGTTTCGCGCCATGTTTCGCGCCGCCCGTGGGCTGGTCTCAGGAGCGGTAAACAGTTCGATCCACTGTCCTACCGTAACGTCGGACTTGACGGCGGGCGCGGCCTGATTGTTTTTGAGGTAGGCGATGAGCGCGAGCGCCCCTGTTGTGGCTGCCGCCTTTGACTTCGGCTCTCGGTACGCTACAAGCGCGTCCGGCAGGTTCTGGAAGCTCCTGCGTATCCACTCGCGGCACACGCGGGAAGGAAGGCCGCAAGAGTCATTAAGAGTGAGCAGGAAGGTCTTCGCGTCCTTCCACCGCGTAACGAGAAAGGGTTGAGGGGATTTAGACATAAGTATCTCCTAGACGAAAAACAAACACACGGTCCCCACAGTTTTTACTTTACAAGAGAGAGCGGAAGTACGGAACTCTTTGTTGTACAAGAATTCCGCGATGCTGAGAACGGGAGTTGAACCCGTACCCCCTTGCGGGGAGGGGATTTTAAGTCCCCGGTGTCTACCATTCCACCACCTCAGCCTATGACTTGTATTCTAGCAGACTATTTTGTTATGGTCAACTATGTTTTCCTTCATTGATACCCATGCCCATCTGTCTAAGCTGCCGGTGGGAATAGTCGACGCGCTATTTGACGCCGATATTGGCGGCCTTATTGACGTTGGAACCAACGCGACTGACCTGTCCGACCGGATAGCCGCCTTTCGCGCCTTTGACCGTGTCAGGTTCAGCGCAGGTATCTGGCCCTCGACTGAGGCTATCGCTGAACCAATGGAGCAGATGCGCCTGCTTGAACAGCATATCATGGCTGCTCCACCGGAACTCTTGGTCGCCATTGGGGAATGTGGCTTGGACCATCACCACAACACGGAAGGCGCGAACCTTGCCGGCGAGCGTGAGCTGCTGGAACTGCACCTGCAAGCGGCGCAGCGTCTGAATGTGCCGATCATCATCCATACACGGGAGGCAGCGGACGAAACGCGGGGTATCCTTGCGCAGTACCCGACTGTTCATGGAGTCATTCACTGCTTTTCGTATGACGTCTCCGCAGCCCGTGCGTTTCTCGACCTAGGGTACTACATCTCTTTCGCCGGGAACCTTACCTATAAGTCAGCTCAGAGATTGCGGGAAGCACTTTGTTTCGTTCCAGACGACCGCCTGCTCCTTGAGACTGATTCCCCGTTTCTCGCCCCAGCTCCATTCCGGGGCAAAGACGCGACTCCCGCCATGATCGTCGAAACATACAAGCTGGCGGCAAAACTCCGCAACAGCAGTGTTGAGGACCTCGCGGATACCATAAGAGCTAACAGCGCCGCCCTTTTTCGTTTGCGATACTCCTTTACAGAATAGACCTAAAAATGCTAATCTTAATAAATTCTAATATTAGAGGTATGCATGAAAAGGTATGTATTGAGCATATATGTGCTCATGTTTGGAGTTGCGTTTGTTTTCGGGCAACGGCAGGATCAGGTTGGTCTATCTCAGGCAATTGAGCAGGCGCGGGTAGACATTGAGACCCAGTTGAACCAGGAAGAACCCGGAACCGGCATCGTTGTGCTGAACTTTCAGGATATGTCGAGCGCAAGCGTCAATACTTCGCTGTCTGACTATGTGGTTAACAATCTCGCTGGCAGCTTTACCCTGAGCAGGTTTTTCAGTGTCATAAACCGAAGCGATCTTGCGATTCTGGAACAAGAAGTGAGGTATCAGAATGGCGGCGCGGTAAGTGACAGCCAAGCAGCGTTAATTGGACACCAACTCGGCGCACGGTATGTTATCACCGGCACTTTGCAGCCACTGGCCAGTCGCTATCAATTCAGCATCAAGGCGATCAATGTTGAAACCGCCCAGCAAGCGGCGTTTTCCGTGATCTATGTCCGCGAATCAGACCCGGATATACAGGAGTTTACCGGCAAGGCAGCAGAGGAGCGAGCGCGCCGGGAAGCGGAAGAGGCGCAGAGAAGGGCGGACGCCGATGCGCGGAGGCAGACACAGGCTCAACAACGGGAACAGACGCGACAACGACAGGAACAGGCGCGAGCAGCGCGACCCAATCGTTTCGTACTCGGCGTCGGAGGCGGCGCGTCGTTCATGTTCAGCTATCAGGCGGCTGACACCGGATTACTGTCGGATAGCGAAACGCCGTTCCCTGATAAAGCGGAATTCGAAAATACCCAGAGAACCTCGTTTGCCGCTCAGTTCTCTCTTGGTCTAAACAAAGTTAAGAATAACTTTAGCGGTATCAGGTTAAACGGGATGTTCTCGTTTGGAGAGGGAATGACTGTGAAAGCCACAGACACGACGGATGGGTCTGTGGATACCTATACCTTCTCTTATAATGTCTTTGACTTGGGTCTGCGCTTCGCCATAGCGCCTATTCTTGATGAGCAGTCCCTTATCTTTACGCTGTTCGCAACGCCGTATATCAGCATACCTTTGAGCGATAAACTTGAGTCCTCGGAACCAAACCTGAAAGACGCCAAAATAAGTATGCTCTTTGGCCCCGTATCGAACTTTGGGGCGCTGGTGGGCTTTTCGCTGGGCTTCAAGGCCGGGCCGGGCTTCATCACAGTGGACACACACTTTAAGTATGACATAAAAGACGTAGAGTTCAAGACTGGCAACACTGATCCGCAACGGCTTTATCACCGCATGGGTATCCAAGCTACCCTCGGTTACGAGTTCTGGCTTTAAGGTACCGCGTCGGTCGCTGAACTGGTTGAAGCCTCGAATCAACCAAAGCGACCGGCGCAGTACAATTCCCTTCTTTAATATAGTCGCCTGCTATGTCAGGTCATAAAGCGTATCATTGGCGGCAGGCCATGATTATAGAGGCTAGACTTCCGTAATACCGTTTCCCCAATCACACCACCAGGGATCAACTTGATTGATGGACATTGCAGCATCCTGCGATAAGCCTACGCAGCACCCTGCGGTAAGCCTGCGCAGCACCCTGCGATAAGCTTGCGCAGGATGCTGCGATAAGCCTGCGCAGCATCCTGCGATAATCATGCGCAGCACCCTGCGATAGGCTTACTTAGTAACTACTGTGGAACATCATTTGCTAGCCCGCAAGGAACTCCAGCGCCATGAAGGAAGTATCATAATAGAACATAATAACTGTAGTAAATGTAAGACCAATTAGAGATTTTAGACAAATATAGTGAAAATTTTGTTGACACCAGTAAAATACAACGGTACTCTTATTTTATGGTGTATGATTACTCTAATATTATTGTAGTAATGACAGGGACGCTTCTTGCGCTGGGGTCTTGCGCGAAAGAACCTGTAGTGTATTACAGCAACCCGTTGGGTATTCAGAACGCCGCCGATCCCTTTGTGCTCAAGACCGGTGATGGCTACTACTGCTACGCAACCTCGTCAAGCCGGGGGTTTCTGGCGTGGCGCTCAACGAACCTCGTTGATTGGGAGGCGCTCGGCATTGTGTTTAACGCCATGCGAGCGGGTCAATGGGCTTCCGCCGACTTCTGGGCGCCGGAAGTAGTGGCTCACAATGGCGCATACTACCTGTACTATTCGGGACGCTGGATGGCAAATGCCAGCCTCCGCATCGGGGTTGCGGTCGCGGACTCGCCAGCGGGACCCTTTATCGACGCGCTGGGACGACCGCTCTTTGACCAAGGCTATGCCGCTATTGACGCCCATGTTTTTAGCGATAGCGATGGAAAAAAGTACCTTTACTACTCCCGTGACTGTTCGGAAAACACGGTTAACGGTAGTAACGAGAGCCATATTTACGGCGCGCTGCTCGCCGACGACCTGCTCTCTCTCGCAAGTGAGCCGGTACTGCTTGCCCAGCCGGAACAGGCGTGGGAACATACGGGAACCTGGCGTTGGAATGAAGCGCCTTTTGTCATTAAGCATAACAATGACTACTACCTGCTCTACTCAGCCAACTATTTTGCCACACGCAGCTATTCGGTGGGATACGCTGTTTCGCGCACACCACTTGGCCCTTTCATCAAGTACGACCATAACCCCGTGCTATACGCCCCGCCAGAACAAGCCGAAGTTTCCGGCCCTGGCCATCTCTGCGTTACCAGTTCTCGTAGCGGCGGCCTCTATGCCGTGTACCATATCCACGCTGATCCCGCTGCTGGCGGCGGGGTACGGCAGTTAGCGATAGACCAGCTTAGATTCCGCGCTGACGGTTCCCTGTACATCGACGGCCCCAGCTTTGGTCAGCAAAAGGCGATTCGATGATCGCTATTTTTGACAGGCGCTTTAGGGCGCAGGGAAACGTTCTCTGCCCTTTGCGAATAGGGAACCTTATGGTTCCTAAACATTAGGAGGATTTTATGGTAAGGCGAAAAGCAGGGTCAGAAACACGGTTTCTGAGGGCAATCGGTGTTGTTGGGGCGCTTGTCGCGCTAACACTCTCAGGCTGTAGTAAGCAAAACGCGCCGGCGCAGAGTACCAGCGCCGCGCCTGCCGCGACCAGTAGCGCTTACTCGGACGCGGATCGCTCGCGGCTTGCCGGCGGCATACGGGGGAACACTAATCCCACGCAGGAACAGAAGGACTTTGTAAACAAAAGCGTTGATGATTCCTATCTGGGAGATCGTTTTGACGAGGTGATACCGGGTGATTACTCGAAGTATCCTATGAGTGGCCGCAGGTTGACGATATGGCAACCGCTTCGCGCTGAAGTCGCCGGCGTTGTTGGGGATCTGAACAAGCATCCGGCGTATCTCATCGCGCAGGAAATCACCGGTATCAAGGTAACGTTTATATCGCCGCCCATTGGACAGGAGGATGAGCAGTTTAACATCATGGTGGCTTCAGGGAACCTGCCGGACATTGTTGTTGATGGACGCTATCCGGGTGGTTATCTCGCTGGCGTTGAGGACGGCTTGTATATGGACCTCACTGACCTGCTGGAATCTGGCGCTCCTAACTACGCCGCCTATCGTAGCTCCGATGAACTGCGGCGCAAAAATACCCTCACCGACGACCGCCGTGTAGTAGCGTTCTTTGGTCTCTCCCCGTATTCAGAGTGGATGTGGTTCGGATTGCTGATTAAACAAGAGGCGCTGGATAAGACCGGTCTGCCTGTGCCGGAAACCATTGACGAATGGTACACCTTCCTCAAAAAGTGCCAGGAACTTGGCTATTCCGAGCCGCTGAACTATGGCTCCAACTATGGACAGATTTTTACTGACGGAATCAACGGCGCTTATGGCGTGTATGACTGGGTTTTCACTGACGCTAATGGTAAGCCGCAGTGGGGACCAGCGCAGCCCGGGGCGCGGGCATACCTCGAAACCATGCAGAAGTGGCAGTCCGAGGGGCTATTTAACGCTGACTGGATTACCGCAGACTTCAATCAGCGCATGGCCGAGGCGATCTCGAATTCCTGCGCGGTTATCTTTGACTCGCCGGACACTATGTGGAGCTTCTGGAAGGCGCAGAATAACTACGACTTTGTTCCCGCGCTGAATCCGGTGCTAAATAAGGGGAACAAACCCACCACGACCTACAGTAACCAGAAGCGTTCAGGTACCGACGCTGCGCTTACCACCCAATGCCGTGATGTCGAGGCGGCGCTGGCGTGGCTTGACTTCGGCTACAGTAAGAAAGGCTGGGAACTGCTCAACTATGGCGAATATGGCGTTACCCACCTTGTCGATAGCAACGGCTATCCCTACTATCCTGATGGCAGCCCAATATATACCGACGCCAGCTTCCCCACTACCGACCGGCTCTGGTCTGACCGTATACACGTTGGCCCGAACATCCGCGACGAGCATTACTCTAACCCGCTCATTGTGCAGAAAGGGAGTTATTCCGGCGACATTCGTAAATACTGGACTGAGAACATGGATGTATCAGTGGCGCGTCCGGGGATCACGTTTACGCCTGCGGAGCAATCCGAGGAGGCGAGCTTAGGCACCCAGTTGTCAACACTGCGGGGCGAGTATTTTTCCAAAATAATCATGGGACGTCTGCCGTTGAATGCCTACGACGAATTCCTCGCGCAGGCAAATCAGATGGGGTTATCGCGCTTTCTCGCGCTCTATCAGGCCGCCTATGACCGGTATAATGCGCGCTAACATGAACGCCACTTTTGGGGCGCGTTGTAAAAAAGACTTCCGCCGGAACTGGTTTGCCTATCTGATGATCGTTCCGGTGCTGGTCTGGTACATCGTGTTCTGTTACCTGCCCATGTGGGGGATACTGATCTCATTTCAGGACTTTAAGCCCCTGAAAGGCTTCTTCGGAAGCTCATGGGTAGGTTTCAAACACTACATCGACTTCATAAGCGGCCCCTACTTTATCCGCCTGGTCCGCAATACCTTTTTACTCAACATTTGGGGGCTGGTCTTTGGATTCACCGCGCCAATACTACTGGCCATATTGCTGAACGAGGTAGGGAGTACGGTTTTCAAGAAAGTAGTACAGACCGTAACGTATATGCCCTACTTCATCTCGCTGGTGGTGGTTTGCGGCATACTGCGCATCTTTGTCGAGCCTAACGGCGTGATTACGGGCCTCTTTGCCCCGTTCATAGGCAGCGCGAACACGTCGCTACTGACCTACCCGGAGCTTTTCAGGCCGATTTACACCTTTTCTGGGGTTTGGCAGTCAATGGGCTGGAACAGCATCATCTATCTGGCGGCAATGGCAAGCATTAACCCGGAACTCTACGAATCGGCATACCTTGATGGGGCGAACCGCGTACAGCGTATCTGGCACATTACGTTGCCGTCGATCATGCCTACTATCGTGATTCTGCTGATTTTTGCCATTGGCGGCCTGATGGCGTCGGGGTATGAGAAAATCATCCTGTTATACAACCCATTAACCTACGAAACCGCTGACGTAATCGCCTCGTACGTGTACCGGCGGGGTTTACGGGAGGCCAGCTATAGCTATTCAACCGCCGTAGGGCTGATGAGTACTGTCGTCAACTTCTTCTTTTTGGCGTTTGCTAACTATATGTCGAAGAAGTACACCGAAACGAGCATTTGGTAGGAGGTAATAATGAAGAAAGGAAAAGGCGACCATATATTTGACGCTTGTAACTACCTTGTACTTACTGTACTCAGCGCGGCGTGTCTGTATCCTCTGCTCCATGTGGTATTCGCCAGTTTCAGCCTTGCAGACCAGCTTATAGCGCACAAGGGTTTTCTGCTGGGGCCGCTTGGATTCACGCTTGACGGTTACAAGGCGGTTTTTGGCGACGCCAGCATCCTGCGCGGTTATCTTAACACCATTGTGTATACAACCCTGGGCGTAGCCATCAATATGCTTATGACCATATTGGGAGCGTATACCCTTTCGCGCCGTACGCTATTTTGGAAGAAACCGATCATGCTGCTCATCACCATAACAATGTTCTTTAGCGGCGGGCTTATCCCATGGTTCCTTATTGTGAAGAGTCTGGGCATGTACAACAACCTTGGGGCAATGCTTTTTCCCACAGCTCTCAACACATGGAACATGATCATCATGCGTACTGGTTTTCAGGCAATACCACAGGACCTTGAGGAGGCGGCGCAGATTGACGGGGCAAACGACGCATTTGTCCTGGTTCATATTATTCTACGCCTCTCCAAGGCAGTGCTGGCGGTGATTTTTCTCTATTACTTTGTGGGAAGCTGGAACTCATGGTTTAACGCGATGGTACTCTTGCAGGAACGGTCGATGTTTCCCCTGCAACTCCTACTCCGCGAGATTCTGGTGATGAACGACCTGTCAGCAACCGCGTCAACAGGTATGGGCGTCTCGCTGGTAGGCGGGCAGGTGTCAACAGCGTATCGGGAACTGGTGAAATACTGCACCATTGTTGTTGCGACTTTCCCTATTATGTGTATCTATCCATTTTTACAAAGATATTTTGTTAAGGGCATCTATGTAGGCTCTTTAAAGGGGTGATTGATTATGACGAATCCGATTGTGGTAAAGCCGAGTGCCGATCCCTGGTTGATACAGGCGGGCGGCTTTTACTACTACTGCTATTCCGATGGGCGCGTTCACATTCGCAAGGCCGCATCGCTTGCCGCTATTGGCGAGGGGCCGGCAACGACCGTATGGACTCCACCGCCCGATACTATGTACTCGAAGGATATCTGGGCGCCGGAACTCCACTACTGCTTTGGCCGCTGGTACATCTACGTTGCCTGCGACAACGGCGATAACGCCCAGCACCGGATGTACGCGCTGGAAGGCGGCGCTGATCCGCTCGATCCACTTTCGGCGCCTTATACCTTCAAAGGCAAGGTGAGCGACGCTGCTGATAAGTGGGCGATTGACGGCACGGTTCTATCCATCAATGGGGTAAACTACTTTGTCTGGTCAGGCTGGGAGGGCGATGTTGATGTAGGACAGAATCTGTATATCGCCCGTATGAGCGATCCGTGCAACCTTAGTGAACGGGTCTTACTCGCAACGCCGGAGTACGAGTGGGAAAAACAGGCCCTTGCCCTGCTTGAGGGGCCGGAAGCCCTGATTCACGGTTCCAAAGTGTTTATTGTCTACTCGGCAAGCGCGAGCTGGACGCGCCATTACTGCCTCGGTCTGCTGGAACTTACCGGCGCTCCTCTTAACCCTGCTCACTGGACTAAGCGTCCAGAGCCTGTGTTCAAGGCGTCCGAGCGAACCGGCGTTTTCGGCGTGGGGCATTGCAGTTTTGTGAGCGACTGCGCCTCTGACACTGGCTGGATTGTGTACCACGGCATGACCGACGGCGAGGGCTGGCACAACCGCTGTGTCCGCGCCAAACCGTTCACTTGGGACGCCGCTGGAATGCCAGTGTTTGGAGAACCGCTCTGAAAAACCGCATCAACCTCGACTTGAACGATAGTGAAGGGACTGCGCTGGTATTCAAGGCCCTGTCGTCACCGGTGCGGCTCCAGATACTGCGGGTACTGGTTGACCGTCCCGGCATGAACATCAGTGAGCTTGCCGAGTGCTTTACCCTGCCGCTTTCAACAGCGGCGCTTCATGTACGGGTGATGGAAGAGGCGGGACTAATCTTCATTCAGGAAAAGCCCGGCCTTCGCGGGGCGCAAAAGGTATGCGCGTTACAGGCTGAGGACGTGTACCTCAACATCTACCACCGCGAAAAGGACGTGCCGCCAACACGCGACTTGACCTATAGTATGCCGCTGGGCAACTACTTTGACTGCGCAATAACGCGACCTTGCGGCATTGCCGGTCAGCGGAGCTACATCGGCATTGAAGACTCCGCTAACGCCTTCTACAGCCCGGAACGGGTCAATGCCCAACTTGTGTGGTTTACAAGCGGCTTTCTGGAATACCGTTTTCCCAATTACTTTGTTAAGGACAACAGCTTACGCGCCCTGCGCTTTTCTTTTGAAGCCTGTTCAGAAGCCGCAGGTTATAACAATGACTGGCCGAGCGACATTACCCTTTGGGTTAACCACCACGAGGTTTACACCTTCCGTAGCGCCGGCGACTATGGCGGCAAGCGAGGCTTGCTTAACCCTGAATGGTGGCCTGACGCTTCCAGTCAATACGGCGAACTGCGTGTCCTCGAAATAAACGCCCAGGGCTGTTTCGGCGATGGCCGTAAATCATCCGACCTGAGCCTTAAAGGACTCGATCTTATTACCGACCGTGAGTACATATCTTTGAAGATTGGCGTAAAAACCAACAGTGAATGTGTTGGTGGGATCAATATTTTTGGTGAACACTTTGGTAACTACCCACAGAACATTGAGATGACCGCGAAACTGGAATGGTAGTGGCATTCTTGCGCGGGCAGGCGGCTCCCGATATGCTCTCTGTATTATGAAAGAAAAGCAAACAGACGCCGCGCACAGCGGCGGCGCCGTATATGGCGCGCATTGGGCTGACGAGACTGCGGCAAAGATAATCCGCGAAAAGGGTGATAAGGCGCTGTATACCTGCGCCTCTGGCATCACGCCCTCTGGAACCGTGCATATCGGTAACTTTAGGGAAATCATTTCTGTTGATTTAGTGGTGAGGGCGCTGCGGGACAGGGGGAAAACCGTGCGTTTCATCTATTCGTGGGATGATTACGATGTGTTCCGCAAGGTTCCCCAGAATATGCCTAAACAGGAGGAACTACGGAACTTTCTGCGCTTCCCCATCACTATGGCACCTGACCCCTGGGGACGCGACGAGAGTTACGCCCGCCATCACGAAGTTGATGTGGAAACCATGCTGCCAGTGGTGGGCATTGCGCCAGAGTACCTGTATCAGGCGCAGCGATACCGCGCTTCAATGTATGCCGCTGGTATCCGCAAGGCGTTGGAACAGAGGGAACACCTGAAAACCATATTGGACAAGTTCCGCGACGAGGAACACAAGATACAGGGCGAATGGTGGCCTATAAGCGTGTTCTGCGACACCTGTAACCGTGATGACACTGACATTGACGGCTGGGATGGCGAATGGGGCGTAACGTATCACTGCAATGCCTGCGGGCATCAGGAGACTGTTGACTTGCGGAGCGTCAAAGGCGTCAAACTCGGCTGGCGCATTGATTGGCCTATGCGCTGGGACTACGAAAAGGTTGACTTTGAACCAGCGGGCAAGGACCACCACGCTGCGGGCGGCTCGTTTGACACTGCCCGCTTTGTGTGCAAGGACGTGTACGGCTATGACGCGCCTGTTAGCTTTCGTTACGACTTTATTGGTATCAAAGGCTCGGTCGGCAAAATCTCCAGCTCAAAGGGCGAGGTGATTGACCTCAATGACGTGCTCAAGGTGTATACGCCGGAGCTGGTACGCTATCTCTTTGCTGGCACGCGCCCGAACACTGAGTTCTCGATTTCGTTTGACCTTGATGTCATCAAGATTTATGAGGACTATGACCGCCTTGAGCGTATTGCGTGGAGGGTTGAGGCGGCTAAAGACGAGGCTGCCTATCAGAAGGCGCGGCGTATCTATGAACTCTCCCAGGTTGCGGCAGTGCCAGACACCATGCCGTATCAGATACCCTTCCGCCACCTCTGTAACCTACTACAGATCGCTGATGGCGACATTGACAAGACCCTTGGTACATTCAGCGACCTAAAACCAGAGCAACGCGCCGGGCTGATCGCTCGTTGTGTGTGCGCCAAGAACTGGATCGACAACTGTGCGCCGGAAGACTTCCGTTTCAAGCTACGCGCTACAGGAGAACGCGCCGCGCTCACGGACGCGGAAGCAACGGCAGTGCGGCTACTGCGGGAACAGGTCGTCGCCAACATTACCCAGTACACTGACGATAAGCCCTGTGCCGAAGCGATCTACAAAGTTGCCGAAGACGCGGGTCTTGATAGCAAAGCACTCTTTCGCGCAGCGTATCAGGCGCTCATTGGCAAGGATCAGGGGCCGCGGCTTGCCAGCTTCCTGCGCTCCATAAACAAGGACCAGCTCATGGGCATACTGGCGGCATACTAATCGCTACTGTGGGTCTCTGGCACCGCTGTTCTGGTGTCAGACACCCACACACATCTCTGGCACCGCTGTTCTGGTGTCAGACACCCACACACATCTCTGGCACCGCTGTTCTGGTGTCAGACACCCACACA
>JAISAE010000047.1 GCA_031266875.1 Treponema sp. | reverse complement strand
GCTGAAACAATAGGCAAGAAACTTCTGGGGGCGATGGCCGGTGGCGTGGTTGACCCGGATGTAAGGGACTATGCCTATAAAGCCGGTTTTTTTGTGCTGGAACTGACCGGGGAGTCGGTTGACTTATTAAAACCGCCGGAAGGTTTTGAACCGCAGCAATGGTAAAGAGGCATAGGTAACGCCAAGCGCCAAATTTGCAAAACGCGCCTGACACCAAGCGGGGCAAAGCGCACAGACTTTCGGGCTGTAGCCGTGGAATCGCGGGTTCTAGCCCCGGACTTGCGGTCGCAGACCTTTGGTTCTGACATGCAAGGCCCCGCAATTTTTTGCAAAAAGCATTGATTGAAGGTGTATATTCACCCGTCATGCGCCGGATGTTAGACCAGCGTGCGCGCCATACGCACGATGTCAGCAAACACACCGCCTGCTGTAACCGCCGCGCCAGCGCCAGGGCCTTTGATAACCATGGGAAGCGTGGAATAGCGGTCGGTCGTGATGACGACGATGTTATCGGAATCACGCAGAGAACGGAAGGGGCTCGCCGGTTCCTCTGAGCGGAGGGCGAGACGGGCAGAGCCTTCTTCGATAACCGCGATGTAGCGCAGGGCCTTGGCTTCAGCGGCGGCTTCGGCGCGGCGGCGCTCAAACGAATCGTCCAGCTTTTCCAGTTCCGCGAAAAAGGCGTCGATACTGGGGGCGGCAAAGCACGATTCAGGCAGGATGGGTTCAATCTCCACTGCGGAAAACTCCAGCGGCAGACCGCACTCCCTCGCCAATATCAGGGCTTTGCGGGCCGCGTCCATGGCGTTCAGGTCGTCGCGGGGGTCCGGCTCGGTGTAGCCCTTGGCTTTGGCCTCGTGTACCAAGGCGGAAAAGCACTTAGACCCGTCATAGTTATTAAAGATGAAGCTCAGGGTTCCCGATAACACAGCCTCAATACGCCGCACCTTATCGCCGGAAAGCGTGAGGTCGCGGAGGGTGGATATGACCGGCAGACCCGCGCAAACAGTGGTTTCATAGAGATAGGGTATGCCCCGGTTACGGGAATAGCTGGTGAGCATCTTGTAATACTCGCAGGAACCAGCGTTGGCGCGTTTGTTAGGGGTAACAATGGGGATTGACGAACGCAGCACCTCGGCGTAGCAAGCCGCTACG
This sequence comes from Treponema sp., assembly GCA_031266875.1. GTDB lineage: Bacteria > Spirochaetota > Spirochaetia > Treponematales > Breznakiellaceae > JAIRMT01. Next base: position 35,032 of record JAISAE010000047.1, on the reverse strand, counting down.
TCATCGCTCGCAGTACAGTCGCAGAAGGCTGTATTGGGGAGGTTAAAGCCCTTCATGCGCTCAATAAAGCGCGGCAGGGAAAACGTTTCCCGGTCTTCCGCTGTGTTCAGGGCGATCTTCGCGGCATTTGGATCAATGCCTTTCTCACGAAAGAGCATACAGCGGGAATTAGCTACGCCCACCACATTGACGCGAATCTTGTATTTGCTGGCGAGGGTTTCGCGGTGGAAGCTGAGTTGTTCCAGCAAGGTACCGCCGATAAGTCCCGTACCCATAAGGAAAAGGTTCACCGAGCGGACGCCGGAGAGGAAGAACGCCTCGTGCAGGGCATTGAGGGCCTTTGCCTCGTCCTGTTGCGCGATAACGGCTGAGATGTTGAGTTCCGAGGAACCCTGGGCAATGGCGATCACGTTGATCCCGTTCCGGCCCAGTGCGTAGAACACTTTGCCGGCAATGCCGGAGCTGCTCTTCATGCACGAACCGACCACCGCGATGATGGCAAAGCCGTACTCACAGATGGGCGGGTCAATGAGTGAGGTGGCGATTTCCCGCGAGAACGCTTCCCGAAGCGCGGCATCTGCTGTGGGAAGGTCTTCCGGCAGTATGGCAAAGCAGATGGAGTATTCGCTGGAGCTTTGGGTGATGAGGATGATGTTTATGCCTTTACACGCCAGCGCCCCGAAGAGCCGTGACGAGAAGCCCGCAACGCCCACCATGCCGGAACCCTGCACTCGTATCAACGCGACGTTATTAATAGAGGTAATTCCGCGGATAAGGTAAGGGCCGGGTTCCGCGCTTTGGACAATGCGGGTTCCGGCGGCGGCTGGATTGAAGGTATTGCGTATCCAGATGGGGATGCCTTTCTCAAGGGCTGGCCTTATGGTTGGCGGGAACAGTACCTTTGCCCCGAAGTGGGACAGTTCCATTGCCTCCACATAAGACAGCGAATTGAGCGTGAACGCGCCTTTCACGAGACGTGGGTCGGCAGTAAGAATGCCATCAACATCGGTCCATATCTCAAGCGGATGTTCGGTTTTCAGGGCTGCGGCGAAGATGGCGGCGCTGAGGTCTGAGCCGCCCCGTCCCAGGGTGGTGGTAACACCATTGAGGGTGGAACCGATGAAGCCGGTGGCCACCTTGAGGCGCTGCCCTGTCTCGGCGAAACAAGCGCGGATATTAGCGCAGGTCTCGGTTTCGAGAACTAGCGCCTTGCCATAGTCCGCATCTGTTTTGATGAGGGAACGGGTGTCAAGGTAATCAGCCGGAATGCCCGCCGTGCTGAGGATTCTCGCAAGGAGGGCGGCGGAAAGGCGCTCGCCGAAACTCATCACCATGTCGAGAGTTCGCTTTGACAGTTCCCGCAGGGTGGCGATGCTATCCAGGATATGAGTCAACTCGGCAAAGCTTGCTTCTATAAATAGGTTTGCGCTTTCAAGGCTTTCGCCGCTGAGGAAAAAGGCGGCTATATCGCAATGCTGTTGTTCCATAGTCCGCGTCTGCTCCATATAGCCGACACCTTCGGCCTGGGCTTTCCGGCTGACCTCAATCAAGCTATCGGTCATGTCCGAAAAGGCCGACACCACTATCACCGCGACATCGTCGCTGGGATACCCTTTGATAATATTGATAACTCTGTTAATCGCGCCGGTTGAGCCAACCGAGGATCCGCCAAACTTTAGAACACGCATAATTTATCTCCAAGCACAAAAAAATGTGCTTGACATACTACCGTGTATCTGATAACTTAGGCAATGTAATGGCGGCATAGCTCAGTTGGCAGAGCAAACGGCTCATAACCGTTGTGTCACAGGTTCAATCCCCGTTGCCGCTATCGACGGGTTCTTACTTGTCGTGTTTCCGTTGCCCTGTGGGGCATACCTCCTGCGGCGGGTCGTTCCCACCCGCCGCTTTTTATACAAGCGTGTGGAGCGAACCAAACTGTAACTATAAGCTTGTCTCTCTGGTTTACTTAACAAAGAATCCCTGCCTCAAGGGATGGGGTATTGCAGGTTTTTCCTTTAAATCGTATTATATGTAGGGAAACAAGTTCCCTGTATCCCCAGTTTCCTCGCCAATGGGTGGAGTAACCCCACTGTGAAGGCGCTGGGGCGTGTTCCATGTGAGGCGTGGATTAGAGTTGTTATTTAGATTTAGAGGGGAAATCGGGCTTTAGACCGGCTTTCCCAAAGCCAGTTCCAAAACTAACCGAGCTTTAGAACTGGTTCGTGTACTTAAATCTGTGAAAATTGTGAGGGTTTGCAGAAATGCTCGATATCGGTCACATCCATCGTACGGAATACGAGTTAGACGCCGACCGATCCGAATCTTTGGGGAAAGTTGTCATTGCCGAGGCGCCAGGCAGAGTTCATTACCTGGGTGAGCATGGTGAGCCAAAGGCCGGATTATTTCTCTCATCAGCGATAGACCGATACATTCGAGTCGCGGTGAGTCTCCGTAAGGACAATTCGCTCCGGTTCTTTGCCGCCAATCTGGGAGAGCGTAAGCGCACGACGCTGATCAATCTCAAATATAAACGCGAAGATCGCTGGGCTAACTATCTTAAGGTTGCTATCCATATCTTCGCGGGGCTTGGCTTTCCGGTTAAGGGTTTAAACTTCACCGTTGTCGGCGATATTCCCCAGCAGATTGGGCTGGCATCCTCCTCCGCCATTGAAGTGGCGGCTGCGGTCGCGCTCCGGGGCTTCTTTAACGTGGAACTCAGCAACGAAAACCTGCTGAGCAAGCTCATCACTGCCCATAAAGCCTTCTTTGGCAAGAAGGATACTGTCGTTGACTACGTCATTGCCTTGTTCGCGGAAGAAAACAGCTTCCTCATCGTAGACGAACTCAGTCTGGAAGTAACGCCAATCAGATCAAGTCTTGATAACTATAAAATACTCATCATGGATTCGCGGGTACCACGTATGGGGGTCGAGGAAGAACTTAAAGAACGGCGTCAGGACCTCAAACATGGGCTGGAGTTACTGGCCCGCAAGCACCCCGGAACCAGTTTCAGGAACTTTGTTACCACTGACCTGATCGAGTCAATGGGCAACCTGCCAGAGGAGATTCGGCGGCGTTGTATGCACATTGTGCAGGAACTACGGCGTATCGACGAGGCTGGGGAAGCTCTGCTCAAGGCAGACCAGTCTGCTCTCTCCAAGATTATCCTCCACTCCCACGAGAGTCTGCGGGACCTCTACGAGGTATCCTGCCCGGAGATTGACTGGCTGGTGAAACGGGCGCAGGAACTGGATGGTGTACTCGGTTCGCGTATGACTGGTCTGGGCTTTGGTGGCTGTACCTACACGATCATCAGAGAGCAGGTTGTCGAGGAATACAAGCACCGGCTTGAAGATTATGAGAGGATTTTTGGTTTTCATCCGATAATATATGAAATCAAACCCGCTACCCGGGCGCACTTGGAGCCTGTTTAGCGGCATGGAGGGGAACGTAATGTTGCAGGAAGGTATACGGCTTTTTAACATAAAGCGCTGGAAAAAAGCGCTTGAGGCGTTTTTGCAGGTAGAGGTAAACGAGAAAAGCGATGAGGCAGTAGAGCTGGCCTATTATCTGGGGCTATGCTATACCAAACTTGAACGCTACGACGAGGCTCTGCTCTATCTAGAGCAAGTGATAACAGCGAACAAGTACCCTCCGAGGGTATACCAGTGCCGTCTCGCCTTGGCGTATGTTTATACAATCACCAATCGTGCAAAACTGGCGCAGTTCGAGCTTGAGTATGTGGTAAATACCGGTTCTGAGACTCCACAACTCTACCTGATCATGGGTTTTGCCGCGTGGAAAGAAAAGCAGTACAACAAGGCGATTGAGTGTTATGGCAAGGCTCTTGAGATGGATAAGCGCAATGCCACCGCGCTCAATGGACTGGGGTATATTCTTGTGGACACTGACATGAACATAGCGCAAGGCATATCCTTCTGTAAAAAAGCCGTGAACACTAACCCAAAAAACGCGGCGTATCTTGATTCACTGGGTTGGGCCTACTTCAAGAACGGTAATTTCAACGAAGCCACAAACTGGTTACGCAAGGCGCTGGAGGCCGCGCCCCAGCCCCAGCAGAAAGAGATACGCAACCATATCAAGATAGTCGCGGGAGTGTAATGTGAAACGCCTGTGCCTTGCCCTCCTGCTCTTCCCACTATTGAACGTGCCGCTTGAGGCGCAGTCCGCAGGCGTAAGTTCACTTTCTCCCGCAGATATGAATACCCTCTATGCGCGTGAGGAATTTCGGATAGGGGTGCAGGCGTATAACCGCTTCGCTTTTAACGAAGCGATTCTTTCCTTCGAAAAGGCCGTTTCGTATCTGCCCGGCGACCCGCTTCTCATGGACTGGCTGGGACGCGCCTACTACCGCTCCGGTCTTGAGGCAACCGCGCTGAGTGTCTGGACTAACTCAGCTCAAGCCTACGGGACTTCTTCGCCAGAGGCTATACTACTGGGGAGCCGTATTGAGACCGTGCGTAACCGGCGCAGTCTTCTGCCCCTTGTGGAAGATAGCGTGCGCTATGTCGCCTCCGGTCGATACCCGGGGCGCTCAGGCAATATGGTCTACTTCAAGCAGCCAACGTCCATACTGCCGCTTGATGACGGTTCAGCCTGGGTTGTGGCTTATGGAAGCAATGAACTGGTTCGTATTGACATAAACGGCGTCATCAGACAGCGTGTGCGCGGACCGAGTGGGCCGCTCAATGGTTTCGACCGGCCATACGACGTTGTACGCGGCCTTGATGGTCGAATGTACGTCTCCGAGTACCAGGGCGGGCGGGTGAGCATACTCAGCTCGAATGGAGATTGGCTCTCGTACATTGGTTCAAAAGGCCGGGACAACGGTATGTTTATAGGCCCGCAGAACCTCGCTATAGACGAAGAGGGCTACCTCTATGTGGTTGATTATGGTAATTGCCGTATATCCAAGTTCGATCCGGACGGCGGGTTTATTCTGTCGTTTGGAAGCAGAACTGCGTTCTTTCCTGGGTTCCTTTCCCCAACCGGTATTGCGGCCAAAGACGGTATGGTCTATGTCGCCGACAACGCGACAAAGCAGATTTACCGGTTCGACCGAAACGGTGTCTATCAAGATGTCTTTGTTAAAGAAGGACTTTCCGGCCCGGAGAGCCTCCGCTTTCTGCCTGATGGCGCTCTGCTTGTAGCTGACACCAACCGGATTCTCGTCATTGAGCTTGATTCAGCGCGTGTTCGAGAGCTGGGTATGGCGGGCAACAGTTCCGTGCGAATTGTTGGCGCGGAGATGGACAAGAACGGCAATGTGCTTGCCGCCAACTTTCAGGGCGACGAAGTTTCAGTGATGACCCGCTTGAATGACATGGCCGCTGGTCTGTTTGTACAGATAGACCGCGTGGTTGCCACTTCATTTCCCACTGTTACGCTTGAGGTAACAGTGCAGGACCGTCTGCGCCGTCCAATTATTGGCCTTGACGCACGGAACTTTCTCCTCAGCGAGGAAGGCAACACTGTTATGGATCAGAGCTTTATCGGCGCGGGCTATCGCGCCAATACCGCTGACATAAGCGTACTCATGGAGCGCTCGAATCTGACCCTTGACGCACAGCTTGATATGGAAGTGGCGCTCAGGGACATACGCGCCAACTTGTCGGGTAACCTTGTGTCGCTGGTTTCAGCCAGCGAACAGCCGCTTAAGGAGCAATTCAGCGAGCTTGCCGCTGACACGGCGCGTGCGGCGCGGGGCAATCCAGCCTCGTATAGCAAGAACTGGCGCTTTGACCTCAGTTTGCGCTTTGCCGCAAGCAACCTGCTCGAAATGGAAAAGAAACGCGCCGTGGTGTTTGTCGGTTCAGGTAACCTTGGCGAGCTGGCCTTTGAACAGTACAGCCTTTCAGAACTGGCTTCCTATCTTGCCAACAATGGTATTATCTTTTACGCGATCATACTTGGCGGCAATCAGGCCAGTGAAGAACTCCGCTACCTCTGCAATCAAACCGGCGGTGAAGCGCTTTCCCTCTACCAGCCCCAAGGCATAGGCCCGACTATACGCGACATAGCCGCCGCTCCCAGCGGAACCTACATCCTGAGCTACCGTTCCCGGCTCTCCACCGACTTTGGCCTCGCTTACCTGCCGGTGGAAGCCGAAGTCTACCTCATGGAACGCTCAGGCCGCGACAGCATCGGCTACTTCTCGCCGCTGGAGTGAGATACGATCAGCGACGTTTAGAAACCGCGTTAACAGAGCTGATACCGGCTTTGTTGGCGCACCAGTTTTACCGGCAACGTTTCTAAGCACCGCTGCTAAAGAAGCAAACGAAAAACAAGCGCAAAAATCATACAAAGAACTGTTTTTTATTATAAAGTCAGAGCCGAACTTAGCCCCGCTTGTGGAAAAAACGGTATCGGCTATCACGTATCGGAACAGCCGGATCGCGTTTTTTAGCTCTGAGTCCGTGGGGCTTGACTCGTACCGGAACTCCTGCGCCGTGATTGACGAGTTTCATGATTATGATAACGACCGGGCCGTAACCGCCGCTAGCTACGGGGGCCGCGCCCGGAAAAACCGCCTGGCTATTTTTAGCAACAATACGGAAATTGATAATTATGTTATGTAAAGAATACATTTAACAATACTATTGGCGACAGACTGATGATTGATATTTCAAAAAAATATCCGAAGGCTAATCAACAAAATATTGATGACACTATATGGATTTTTAATGAGCGTTACGCGGGCATTAAGAACGCTGGTAAACCTGTTATTAAATCTGATTTGGTAGAATAGAGTACCATAAGTACCAATACAAAGATAACCGGGTGAATCAGCTTATTGAAAACTGCGCCTTTCATGAGCAGTATGCTGAGTGGCTCAAGAACTTGAGGTGCCATGGGGTTACCTAGCTCCCATGTATGGGAAAACCTATCTTCCACATATAGGATCAGCTATCTCCTATATGCAGGAGTACCCATCTCCCACACATGGGAACACCCATCTCCTATATGCAGGAATACCCATCTCCCACACATGGGAACACCCATCTCCCACATATGGGAGCACTTGTCTCCCATATAGAGGATAATCTAGCTCCCATAGATGGGATAATCTAGCTCCCACGTGTGGGAGCGCCAAGCCATGAGCGGCTCAAGAGCTTTGAGGTGTCGTGGGGTCACCTATCTCCCACATGTGGGAACGCCTAGTTCATACACATGGGAGAGCCTATCTCCCACATAAAGACGTGGTGTGCTGAGCAGCTCAAGAGCCTTAGGTGCCAGAACCGTGAGGTGCCAGAGCCGTGAGGTGCCAGAGACGTGAGCGGCTCACGAGCCGTGAGGTGCCAGAGCCGTAAGCGGCTCACGAGCCGTGAGCGGCTCTGGGTGGCACGAAACAGTAAACGCCGATACCCTGCACGTCTTCTTCAGTTTTGATACGCTAAAGCGCGGAAGCCTTTGCGTTTAATGTTACCCACGCGCCGGAATTGCTTTGGCTTGCAACGATCAAAACGTTCCGCGCCAGAAGAACCCAGCGCGATAAGCGCCAGGCCATCGGGGGCAAGCAGGGCGGCAATGCCTTCCCACAGCGCTGCCAGCGTGTCAGTGCGAGGAACCAGTTCAGGAAAAGCGATAATAACACTGAAGCCGGAGCGCCCGTCAGCTACCGCAATTCGCGGCGATATATCAAGCGCCGGAACCATGTCTACCGCAAAAGGGCTGAGATTGTGGCGACTTGCTTCCAAGGCGAGAACATTACGGCCTGAAAGCGTTATTCGTGGTACGTTAGTGGCAGACCATTGTTCAAAACGCGCCAGCCACGCTGGAAAATGCCCTTGATTCGGCTCATGGATAAGCAGGTTTGAAAACAACGGACACTTTAAGCGGCGTATAAGTTTGGCCGCGACCTGCATCACCTCGCTCGGCGTGTCAAAGTCCGCGACCCCGTGTATGGTATCCAGTGTATACGACACATCTTCTATGAGGTACACGCCGTTGTTCCGGCGGTATGCGGGATGGCTTTGCCAGAAATCACCGTGGCGCGGCGGATGGGCGACAAGCGGCTTGTCAGCGGATTGACCATACATCAGAACCGTGTGGCTTGTGCTGGTCTCGTCATACAGCAGTGTCCCGGACTGACAAATGCGGATACGGAAAAAGTTTGCCAGCGGGTTAACCACCACAACCAACACCCGGCCTTCAGGCGCAAGCAGAGCGATTGATTGGTCAATAAAGTCTTCCAGTACCGGCTTGCCGGCCTTTGCCGGAATGTTAGAAAGAATGAGGTCCCATTGCGCATCGTCCGGCCCGGCCAACAGCGGTTCAGCATGGGCGGAAAGGAGAGATTGCGGGATATGGTTATTCTCAGCGTTAAAACTGGTAAAAACGCGGGCAAGTTCGTCGCGGTCCTGGCAGCGGACACGGACATTGGGAGACAACACACTTGCCGCGCAGATTCCGATGACGCCAACACCGCAACCTGCGTCCAGAATTGTTTGGGGCATTGGCTTTCCGTCCCGCGCAAGCTCGTCCAGCTTTTGGGAAAAAACTTTAAGCAGAAAGCGGGTTCCAATATCAATATTGGCTGAACTAAACAGACCATGAGACAGGGCAAAGGTAAACACCCTGCCCCGGAATGTAAACTCAGCTTCGTTGGTCTGATAAGCCTTGACGAGCGACAACAGCTTTGCCAGCCTTAGTCATTGACCCGTTCAACGTACTCGTTGGTCTCGGTGTTAACCAGAATCTTCTCGCCCTGCTTGATGAAGAGCGGAACTCTGACCGTAAGTCCAGTCTCGGTAGTAACCGGCTTGGTCGCGCCAGAAACGGTGTCGCCTTTCACATAGTTCTCGCTTTCAGCAACCGTAAACACCACTTTGTAGGGAATCTTGATGTCAATAACCTTACCTTCCCAAATGGTAAGTTCATACATCTCATTTTCCTGAAGGTAAGCCTTTTTGTCCTCCATGTCGGAAACAGGTACTTCATACTGATCATAGGATTCGTTATCCATGAAATGATAATTATCCTGATCAGCGTACTGATACTGGCAACTGTGGGTATCCACAGTCGCGTCCTCAATCTCCTGCTGGGTAGGAATGGTGAGGGTAAGCACCGCACCGTCTTTGATACTCTTCATTTTTATCCGCGCTATGGCAGTTCCTTTCCCCGGATTGTGAAACTCACGCTCAACAACCAGATAGGGCTGCCCTTTCTGCAAAAGACAGGTGCCTTTAACAATATCTCCACCTCGAATCATGTAAATGTAATCCTCGCTTTATAACAATTTCAGCTAATATATCATGGAAGGAAACATGTGTATCAAGTAGCAGCCAAGTCGCCACTCCTACATAACCAGTGCCAGAGACCCACGTGCTGGTGTCCGTGCTGGTATCAAATCCACCCGCGTACATAACCAGTGTCAGAGACCCACATGCTGGTATCAGAAACCCGCCTGCGTACTGAGAGACCTAAGCATTGGTGTCAGAGAGCTGGTTGAAGTGGAACCGACTGAAGTGCTGTCGTTCATCTCCACCGTCCGCTCTGCGGGAGAACCGCCGTCCGCGTCAAAGGTTACCGTATAGAACGACTGAGCAGTCCCCACAATCCACTGAGCGCACACAGTCGTGTTCTCCGTAACCATGTCCGTGTCGAAGTTCCACTCGTTCTGATAGCGGTGCTATCCGACCGAATAGCGAGACTATCCGACTGAATAGCGCCGCTATCCGACTGAATAGTGAGACTATCCGATAGAATAGCGTGCCTATCCGACCGAATAGCGCCGCTATCCGATTGAATAGCGAGGCTATCCGACCGAATAGCGCCGCTATCCGACTGAATAGCGAGACTATCTGATTGAATAGCGGACCTGGCCTGAAGAGTGGCGCCGTAAGTGGTGGGCAAAGAGTGAAGACCGGCAAGGTAGCAGCCACAGCCTGAAGAGCGGGGTCTGCAAGCGGCGAGAGAGAAGCTAAGGCCGAGTGGATGGCGGCTATGGCCTGAAAAGCGAGAGGCATAAGCAGTGGAAGAAGGCAAGAGTCGGATAAATAGGAAAATTCCGCCGGCACAGGTGATACTTTGAATTGCTGAAGACTCTCGGCGTCAAACGCCGGCATATACCGCGCCATCCGGCATCCGCTCAGTTTCCCCATTGCCACTCCTCTTGGGTAATTGTTAAACTATTCTTAAAATGATCAAGGTAAAGCCATTGGCATTCATTCTTCTGTTCTGTTTCACCCTTGTTGTATGTAACAAAACACCCCAGCAGCAGGCTGTTTTCTCTAAGTCGGAATCCGAGTTCGTTATGAGAATAATATGCACCATAACGCTGTTCGCGCCGGAATCTATAGATTCCGCAGATTTTGCGCCGGTCTTTAACGAAGCATTCAAGCGCCTGCACGAAATTGAGAACCTGATGAGCGCCAATGTCTCTGACACCAGCATTAACCGTGTCTCTGGCACTGGCACCAACCGTATGTCTGACACCAATGTCTCTGACACCAGCATCAACCGTGTCTCTGGCACCGACATTAACCGTGTGAACCAATATGCGGGGCAGTACGCGCTTATGGTTAACGCTGAGACCATCGCTGTTGTGGAACGGGCGCTGTACTACGCTAAACTGAGCGGCGGGGCCTTTGACCCCACAGTAGGTCCGCTGGTCAAGCTCTGGGGCATTGGCACGGAAACCCCAAGACTGCCGTCTCAGGACGAGATTGCTCAGGCGCTGTCGCTCGTGAACTGGCGCGACGTAAGTATTGAGCCGGAGTCTGGCACGCTATTTCTCAAACGCCCCGGCATGGCCCTTGATTTGGGGGCAATCGCCAAAGGCTACGCTGCTGATGAAGTTGCCAGAATCCTTGCAAAAGCCGGCGTTTCCGGCGCGATCATCGACTTAGGCGGCAATATCTTTGCTTACGGCCTGAGGAACCCCAACGAACCCACCGCGCCCTGGCGTATCGGCGTGCAGAACCCGCTCGACACGCGGGGCGCATACATCGGGGTATTGGAACTGCAAAACAAAAGCGTGGTAACTTCCGGCGTCTATGAACGTTATGCTGACATTGACGGTATACGCTATCATCACATCCTATCCACCCGCGACGGCTATCCAGTGCAAAACGGCCTGCTCTCCGTAACGATTATCGCCGACGCCTCAATCGAAAGCGACGCGCTCTCGACTACGGTTTTTGTTTTGGGTTATGAGCAAGGCCGGACGCTTGTCGAGGCAATGGACGGCGTTGAAGCGATCTTTGTGTTTGAGGATAAAACCATACGCGCTACATCAGGCGCTCAGGCCATGTTTACCCTGAGCGATGCCAGCTACCACTTACTGGCCGCTGAATAAATGAAGAGCAGGTTTGAGAAACGCCGCTTATGGCGTGTCAGACACCTGAGAAGCGCCGATGTTTTTTGCGCCGGCCTTCTTATAACCGGAGCGTTTCTGTTGAACCCGTCTATCGAACTGCGCTTTGCCCAGTTCCTGCTCTTTTGGTGTTATGCTTGGCTTCTTGGCAAGAAAAACAACGCGCTCATCACCCTTTGCGTCATGCTGGGCATCACCGGCTTCAACCTCATCACGCCCTATGGCAAGGTATTAGCCGAATGGGGCAGCTTCCGCCTGACTCACGGGGCGCTCATGGGCGGCCTGCGCAAAGCCATCACCCTTGAGGGCCTTTTGATGCTGTCCCGCGCAAGCATTCACCCTGAGCTGCGTCTGCCCGGGGCTTTTGGCGCCCTGCTCGCAGACTGCTTCCGCGTTCTTGAACAGATTAGTTCCCGAAAAGCGCTCATCAAGAATGGTCGTATAATAGAGGGAATTGACGCCCTGCTTCTGGAACTAAGCGAGGATGAAGCCGAGTTACGGCCCGCGCCCATTGAGCCGCCGCGCACCGTGAAGGACTCGCTACTCCTGCTTGCCGCAACGACGTTACCGCTCATACTCACGGTTTCCGCGTATCTGTGATGAAACGCTGGTACCAGACTGAGCGCGACGCGAAAAGCTCGCAGAATACGCCGAGCGCCGCCCCACTCAGCAGACCCGCGCTAAGAAACGGTAGAATGAGAAAGCGTATGCTTTCCCCAAAAATAAAGACCCGCGCCAAAACAAGTTGCGCCGCATTGGAAACCAGCGCCCCTGAAACGCCAATACCGATAAAGCCAATGCGTGGCCCCAGCGCACGGCGCAGAACGTACATGAGCAGTGTGGACGCTCCGGTTCCAACAATCGAAAACAGAAACACATACGAGAACAGGGTTCCACTTATAAGCGCCTGCCCCACGACCTTAAGCAGCACAAGGAGCGCAAAGGCCGGTACGGGAAACGCCTCAAGCGCCAGCATGAGGGGAACATTGGCAAGCCCCAGCCGCATGAACGGGAGTGGTTTTGGTATCATGTATTCAATCGTGGATAAAAAAAGACAGAACGCCCCCAATATGGCGATGTTCCGCCGTTCAGCATTACCAGACCACAGCATCAGTTGCATCGCTGGTATCCATGTTGCCTTCAATCAACAACAATGTCTGGTTCGGTAAACAGGCCACCCACTGACCGGGCCGGCGAATCGCGCCAGCCGCAACGCAGGTTTGGTTCGCGCAAGGCGAAGCCACAACCCGCGCCGTGCCATCTTTTACTTCCACCACCGTATTCCCCAGCGGCCCAGGAACACTGACGCTTGCCTGCTTGTCGTCTAAAAAAAATACCCACGTCTCCTTATTCAAGCCGCCACCCGTAACTTTCACCACTGCGCGGGAACCCGCGCTGCCATACACAAGCGCCGCGCTCAACGCGATAACACCAACAGCCAAAACAATAGCCGCGACATCAAAAGGCTTTAACACAATCTTAGTCATCTTTATAGGTTTAACAAAACAGAGCCGCTTTGTCAATTTTACGGGGCGCAATTTCTTGCTGGGTAAAAGGTAAGGAAATGGCACAGGGAAGATCGCTCAAGCAACGAAAAAAAATTCCGATAATATTATTATGATGAAATATAGACGATTTTTGAGGTTTTTTATGAAGAAAAGAGTATTTATTTTTTGCCTAATAATAACAAGCTCTTATGGTTATACTCAAAGTGTATATACCTATGATGTTAAGAAAGATATTGTTATTGGATCAGTATCACTTGGAATGGCTTTAAGCCCGCTTTTTGTGAACAATGAGCCGGATCAAATACCAACTGGATTGGAAAAGGGCGATATAAATACACTCGATAGGGCATTAGTGTTTCCATATAATAAAACAGTAGACATCATTAGTAATTATGGGGTATATAGCTTATTGGCTTTACCCGCTTTATCTGTTATAGGAAATATACATGATAACAATACCTTATTGACGTATGGTATTATGTATACTGAGGCTTTTTTATTAACACTTGGGACAAAAGAGCTGTTGAAAAAGAGCGTCATAAAGTATCGGCCTTACATGTATGAGGATGGACTTCCCAATGGAAAGGAAGATGATTATCACAACAGTTTTCCATCAGGTTCTACCGCGTATGCGTTTTTAGGAGCGACATTTTTAAGTACAACATTCTTGCAGGAATTTCCTGAATCAACATGGAAAGCGCCAATAATAATTGGAAGCTATACCCTTGCGGCGGGAATAGCGTCAATGAGGATAGCGTCAGGGAGCCATTTTATTACCGATGTACTTACCGGCGCTGCTATAGGTTCGTTTTATGGATGGATAATACCTTTTTTACATAAAAAGCAAAACAATGAAGATAATCTGACAATAAATTTTACCGGAAATGGAATATTGGTGTCATTAAAATTATAACACCATGTTACGCATGTTTATAAAACCAATTAATCTGTGAGAGTCTGTGGGTACATTCTTAATGCTTCAGGGCTTTTGTACAAGCCGTGCGCCGGTTCGCCAGCGAGGACAAAGGTATTTCCTACCAAGCTTACGCGGGCGTCGTATGAAGAGCTGCCGGAGAGCAGACCCGTTTCTACGGCACAAGCCTTGCGCTGGACATACTCTTCGCTGCTGTGATCCCCGAAGCTATACCGCAACAGCGGCATAGCTTCGGCGGCGGCCCTTCTGCCAGCACTTTTTTGCGAGAAAAGTCTACTAAGGTACTAGACGACTCCAGAAATGTTTAGTATACTGAATCCATAAACGGCGCCGTACCCAAGCGGTAAGGGAGAGGTCTGCAAAACCTTTATGCGACGGTTCGATTCCGCCCGGCGCCTGTATCCAAGCCCTTATATTATAAAGAAATAGATGAAATACTAGAAAGCCAGCGCCCATCTTCCCTTAACCCTGTGAGAAAGGGCTTTCCCGTGCAGGGAACTCTGATAGGCGTCATCATCCGTTACACCTTGAGACTCATTCGCTACAGCTTCTAGGTCAAAAGCTACAGCTTCTGACTCATTCGCTACAGCTTCTAGGTTACCAGTTGTAACTCCTAGGCTATACGAGGGGCATAAAGGCGGCAAAGGTGTACTGTTCCTGTTGCAGCGGATTCTTAGCCGTCTGTCCGGCCCTGCCTGTAAGCGGTTCGGTAAGCCGCTGTTTGAGTAGGGCGATGTTCCCGGCCTCTACAGTCTGTAGCGTCCCCAACTCGAAACGTATGGGTGTATGGCTTAGGGAATCTTTCCTCTGGAAAAGAGCTATTCCTGCGGCATGGTCTCTGTTTTCCGCTTCAGAGGCGCTGTATTGCTCAGTACCCTGTCTTCCGGCGGGATGGATGTTCCCCCGCAAAGCAGGAGCGGCAGGGACAGGGCATTTGCGAAGAGACGGGGGGAAAAATAGAACCGGCATGAGAATATTAGTTTGTTCACAAAGGGTGAGGGTGAAGCGGATTTTTTTATATATTACCTTCATTTAATTATCACTGATTGTCCGTTCAAATCAAAAGGTAAATGAAACGGGTGATTAAATTCGATGACATTTAAGCGTGGAAGCGTAACAAGGCTTTCACCGATAAATTGGTAATTAACCTGTTTCATGGCGAGAATATCGTCAAATAATTTCCGGCTCATGTTAATAAAATTCATGGATAGATCAGCCTGTGTTGTCGCCGAGCTGTTGGCTGGAACGCGCAGGGGAGCGGCGCGGGTTCCCTCAGCCCAGAAACGGCCTTCCCCATAGAGTTTATAGGTAAAAGCGGAAAGGTCCACGGAAAATGGGTTTGGATTATCAACACGAAATTCCACGCGGAGGCGGGTATTTATGAGGTCGGCCTGGCTCACGGCAATGCTGATAACATGAAATTCCGGTGCGCGAATATGGGGAAATATCGCGTCAGCGAAAACAATATCCGGCGGCGGCGCGTTATTTTCGTAATAATACACTGTGGTTAATGTGAGGCGGGTAATATATTCATCAATATCAAGAGAAATACCGGATATATCCAGCTCGACGCGCAGAGGAATAGCGAGGCTTGTTTCACCCTCGTTTAATATGAATTGCTGAATTAAATCCGGTGTTATTTTAAATGATGAATCTGGCGATGAATAAATCTCGTTTATGAGCATGTGCGGCTCACGCAATTCAACACGCAGCGGTTCTGGGCGTGGATTATCCACTGTGAGCAAATAATACAAGGCAAACCGGTCAAGGCTCTCCGCCTCAAGCCGCTCGAAACTGAGGCGGGCGTCTGGCAGCGCGGGCTCTGGTTCTGGCGCGGGTACGACAGCTAATGGCGGCGCGACAGGAGGCGTGGCCACAGGTTCGGGGGCGGTTTTGCAAGAGAAAAAAAGCCCGCCTGATAAGAAAAGAAGGAGAATGAATGACTTCATTTGTTATATATCGGTTTTTAGGCGCGGGAAATGTACCATTTTTGACAGCCCGCTTTTAGCGGCGGTCTAAGCGGTGAGCGGCGGGAACGACGGTAAATTAGCCCATTCTTCCCGTTTTTTTATAATACATTCAATGCTGTTATGAATAACAAAGTGGTTCCTCTGGTATAATGGTTTAGGGTAGTCTTGTATCGAGATACGGTGTTCCACGAATGTCTGGCGTAGGAGCGACTCGGTTCTTTGCCATTCCCATTCCTGTAGTTTTTCTTCCCGTTCACGTGTTTTTTCATTTTTTTTGGCGATTGCGTGTAATTCACTAGTATAGTCTGTAATATATTTATTCACCCTGTCAGCGTAATAGCGGGTGCTTACCGGAATGGTGCGGCGGGCGTACTGGGCTTCCCCGGCGTTATAGATGGTTGCGCCATTTTCGTATCCATAACGCTGACAAAGATACCGGTAATAACGAATACAAGTGATGAAATACAGTTCCATTGTGTTTTTTGCGGGATACTCGTCAAGCGGTCCAAACTGACTCATAAAGCGTTTATTACTAATATTATCGCTGTTAAGCATGAGATAACCGACGTCATGCGTGCCATTTTTATTGATATTATCGCTCTTGAGTTTAACCCAGTCTGACTCAAGTTTACCAATGGCGAGTAATTGTATTTGCAACAGCGCTGGATTTTCGTCCATACTGGTATAACATAAAAACGCCTCCACATATTCCGATGGGACGACGTTTTGGATAAGTTCTTCTATGTCGTCTTGGGTATAACGCTGTTCGGATAATTGCGTGGCTGATAATACCCAGGGACACGCTATCAGCAAGAGTAGGTATAATTTTCTCATATAAAGCTCCTTTGCATAGTAGTCCCAGCTAACGACCGGCAATTCCTCTCAAGAGGGGAATTGCCGGCAAAGCGGTGATGGAAAAGCCCGATGTTTAATCCTGCCGGCAGCTACTTATGTAGCTACCGGCTAATGCATCACCTTGTTTTCTGTATAACCATTTGTTAATTGTTAGTTGTTAGGAAAGCGAAGGGGTGGCTCGCTCAGAACTAACAACTTCTTCTAAGAGCTTAATACCATACTTGCGGGTAAGAAGTCAAGGGCTTATCGGCAAATCTTTCGATTTCTTAAGCCATTTCTTCATCAATCTCGAAAAGCGCCTCAGTTTCGACCGGAATGTTGCCCGGCAGGACGTTCACCCCGATGGCGGAACGGGACGGAGTGCCGGCTGAGGGGCCAAAGAGGTCGGCGAGGAGCTGGCTGCCGCCGTTAGCGACCGCAGGCTGCTCGAAGAAATCGTCGGCGCTGGCGATAAAGGTGGTAATTTTTACGCAACTTTTGACCTTGCGGAGGTCCCCAATGTTGGCCTCAAGCACAGCAAGCACGTTCAGCATACAGGCTTTGGCGAGTTGCTGGCCTTGGGTCAGGTCGAAGTCCTTGCCGAGCTTACCCTTTGGCAGTCCGCTACCCGGTTCATTGATTGCCGGGCCACAGCCGGAGATGTACACCAAGCCCTTGCCGAAGCATTTTGCCTGCGCGTAAACGCCTGCCTTCACCGGCGCTGGCGGTAACTGAATCCCCAGCGATTTCATCTGTTCATACACATTCATATTAACTACTCCTAAAGATTGTTTGTCCGGCTTTCGCACGGTTTGTATCATGTGGATTTAGCACATTCCCATTCAGAATCATCGTTTCCATGCCAACGGCCATTTGAGTAGGGCGCTGGTAGTTGGCGCGGTCAAGGAAACACGCGGGGTCAAAGACCAGCACATCGGCATAAGCGCCAATGCGGAGTACACCACGGTCCCGGATGCCCAGGCGTTCCGCGCCCATAAGGGTCATCTTGTGAATGGCCTGCTCCATCGTAAGCGCCTTGCGTTCCCGCACATACTCACGCAGAAAGCGGGGGAACGCGCCGTGAAGCCTCGGATGGGGATGTGCGCCACTCCCATACAAGGCATCGGATATGAGCGCGGTCCAGGGGAGGCGGGCAACTTCGTCAATGTCTGCTTGCGCCATGCTTAGTACGATGATCCCGACCTGCCCTTCCTCGCTTATCACCAGATCGCGCAATAGATCGAGCGGTTCCTCATAGCCGTTTTCACAGGCTATCTGTTCCATGCTTTTACCGCAATACCCCGCACACTCGGCGTTTACCACTGAGCTGATGATAACGCGGTCCCAACCAATGCTGGCGGCCATGTTGTCCCAGCCTGCATGGGTCTTGTGGAACTCTTGACGCAGTGTTTCCTTGCCCGCCGGAGTCGCCAGCTTCTGGACTAACGCGGCTGTACTTTCTTCCAGCACACTTGGCGGGATGAGGGAAAGGATGGTGGTTGAGCCGCCATCATACGGATAAAAATCAGCGCTTACCTGCTGACCAGTGTTTCGCGCTGTCTCGATCCGCTCTATGGCGCGGAATATCGCGTCCTGCCAGTTTCTGACGCCGCTTGCCTTGAAGTGGCTGATGTTGAGCGGAATGTCAGCATTGAACGCCACGTCAAGCATCTCTTCTATAGAAGAGACAAGGCTATCGCCCTCGCCGCGTATATGTGTGCAGAGGATTCCATCGCCTGTGGCGCGAGCCAGCGTCGTGAGTTCTTCCCGTGAGGAATAACATTCAGGCTGATACATGATGCCAAACGACAAACCGAGCGCCCCGTGTTCCCTGGCCTGCGCAATATATGCGACAGCCCTCTGCATTTCAGCAGCGCTGAACGGTGTTTTGGTAAAGCCCTTGACCGCAGTTTTGATTGCTCCCGCAGCCGCCAGAAAGCCGGCATTGAGTGGCAGGCGGGCTTGTTCAAGCGCCCCGGTGTATGCCGCATAGCCGGCAAACGGCAGGCCCGCCGCTACAGACCCAATGACCGGCTTAATGTAACGGTAGTATTCGGCCTGGGCTGGGCCAACGCACGGAACCGGCGCGATGCCGCAGTTTCCCACCACGATACTCGTGATTCCTTGTGCCAGTTCGGTTTGGCCGAAGTCTGGCGCCGTGAACATGGCGACATCCGCGTGGCGGTGTATATCAATGAAACCCGGACATACCACGCGCCCATGTGCATCAATCGTAGTGCATGGTGTTGCACTATGCACTGTGAGGCGCGGGCCTATCGCGGCGATACGTTCTCCCTCAATGAGAATGTCCGCTTCTATTGGTGGAGTGCCGGAACCGTCATACACGGTTCCGCCCTGAATCAGAATGTCCATTTACACCAACATCCCGCGTGCGCCGACAGGTTCGCGGCGCATGGTTCCCTGTTCCCACAGATAGACACTGTTCTGCATGTTGATCGCGGTACACACATGGAGCGGAAGCAGACTCAGAGTCTGTCCGACACGCAGGCCGGTTTTTCCAGCGATTGGGGTGAGGATGCCGTGTTCCTCGTTCATACGGTTCAGCCGCAGGTGTTCCATACCTTCGACATAAGCGTAAGCGGTATAAAAGAATGGCGCGGTATTGAGCGGTATATCCGTTGGAAAACACTTGGTTCCGCCGTCGATGATGGCGTAGTCCTCACTGGGACAGCTTACGACCGTTGCCACGAAACGCGCAGCGATCTCTTCCGGCTTTGCCACACCCTCGTCGCACAGCATCAGGTCTTTGAAGATATAGGTTCCCGGACGAACCTCGTTTACCACACCGGTTCTGGCCACAGCAAGTCCTGTGGGCGAGGAACCGCCGCTAATATCTTCAATAGCAATGCCCTTATTACGAATCGCCGTTGCTGTTTCCGCCAGAAGCTCGGCCTCTTCACGGGCCGCAAGCTCATTGTCGCGGGTTGCCTCGCCCTGATAGTTCAGGCTTTTGAAGGTATAGAGACCGGTGAGCTGCAGGCCGGACAGCCGCGTTATGTTTTCAGCGAGCAGGGTAGCGTTACGCATAAGTACGCCGGTACGTTTCGCGCCGGTGTCTATTTCCAGCCGTGTCTCAAAGCGCGTGTTTTCGGCGAGAGCAGCCTCGTTCAGAGCTGCCGCGCCTTCGATACTGTCCACCGCGAGAATGAGGCGTTTCACCCGCTTTGCCAGTGCTATCGCCCGCCTGATACGGAACGCGCCTACCAGCGGATAGGCGATGAAGATATCGTCAAGGCCGCCGTCGGCCATAAGTTCCGCCTCGCTCACTTTAGCGCAGGTGATCCCCGCTGCTCCGGCTTCCACCTGCATTTGGGCAAAAAACGGCATCTTGTGCGTTTTGATATGGGGACGCAGACGGCAGCCCGCCTCATTCACGGCCTTTTGCATTGCCATCACGTTGCGCCGCGCTTGTTCCACATCGATCACAATACAGGGAGTTTCAAGTTCTGATAGTTCCATACCGCCTAATGTATCACAGGCAAAAGAGAGCGGCAAGATTTACCGTAGAAGCACAGTAGGCGACTAGGTGGATCACCTCCACCTAGCATACCTCAGCACCTGCGCTAACCTGAGTTACCGCTCTATCTGGAGAGAAGCGGCCTCGGATCCGTGGTAACGCCATTTTTGTATACAGTGAAGTGTACATGCGGGCCGGTACTGCGACCGGTACTTCCCGCCGCACCAATGACTTCACCACTAACCACATAAGCCCCGACCTTTGTTCTGAGGGCGCTCATGTGACCATATAGGGTGCGATAGCTGGAGTGGTGGGTAATCACGACGAAGTTACCGTACACGTTATCGTACCCAGCGGAAGTTACCCGCCCTGAGAGTGCGGCGCGTACTGCTGTTCCATGAGGAACCGCGATGTCCATGCCTGAATGGAACTCACGCGACGTGCCACCAAAGGGGTTAGCGCGATAGCCATAGTTTGATGTGATGCGTCCACGTACCGGCCATAAGAAGAGGTCGCCGTTTATTTCTCGCAAGTCCATTTGATCGAGCCTGGCCCCGGGTATAAAGAGTTTTGTGTTCACGGCAATAACGTCCGAGAATAGTTCGTTAACCATTTTTACCGTTGCGACATCGACATTATGTTCACGGGCGATGGCCGAAAGCGTATCACCTTTTTTAACAGTATAAAAGATACCATCTTGGTTCGGAATACGGAGCGTTTGGTTTATCTGCAAAAGGCGGGTATTGGTAATCTCGTTAATTGAAATGATGGTGTCCTGATTAAGGCCAAATTTGATAGCAAGCCCGCCGATCATATCGCCGGACACTACTTTATACGAGGTATAGCTTAAGATAGGCATCCGCGAATACTCTTCCGGTTCAAGCGCCCCAATAGTTATCGCATCAGCCTCGACGCTATTTTCAATCACCAGCGTAGCGTTGTTGTCGGCGAACAGAGACAAATCCAGTTCCACATCTAGCGTAGGATACGTTTCAAGGTACAAAGCGCCGCCACCCAGTCCAGTATCTTCGATAGGGGCTTCAGCTATGGCAGGCGTTTTCACAGACTGATAAAACAATGCGCTGATAAAAAAAACCAGCGAAAAACCAAAAAACAATACAATGCCAACACTTATCAGCAGTTTGCCTATCTGCACTCTCTTTTTCATTCACGTATCCTTAGAAAAATAAAAAATCACAAAATGCCATGCATTTTGAAAACATCCTTATTACCTATTATATGCGAAATTTGTCCAACTCTATACCGGCTGGTACACCAATCTGCTCTATCACGTTTTCCGCTACATAAATGGGACGCGCCGCCAGTGTCGCCAGAACGCAGGCGTCAAACGGAGTTATCGGCGACATCAATGGTTTCTCCGCCGAATAGCTCTGACCCTCAAACAGTAATCTGGCCAGAAGAATGTCATCATGAATATCATAAATTTCAACCCCAAAGAGCGAGAATCCCGCATCCCCCATCAGGGACAGAAGCACTCCATGAACAAGTGGACGATTCGGCGGTACCCTGTTACGCAAGGCTTTAAGGATGGATTGGCTTTCCAATTGATTAATAAAAACAGGAACTAGGGTTTCAATATTAACAAGTTTAAGAAACAACGTCACTCTTTTAATCTTACTCAAATTCAATGGAGAGATTGTCCATATTTTAACCTGCTTCATGGACTGTTCATTACGCATAAGCGCCACCTATAAAATCAAAAAGTCTGCTCAGTTCGCCGTACATTTCTCCAGAATTTCTTTGGATACCAGAGAACGCCTCACGCGCCTCGTTAATCAGTGTTCTGCCCCGCGCCTCAGCTTTGGTAAGGACTCCAGACTCGGCCAGCCTGTCAATAAGCTCATTGACAAGCGGAGCGTCAATACCGGCCTTACGCGCCTCGGCAAAGCAACTGCTAAACCATTCACCCTGCTCCGGCCGTTCGTGCAGATACAGAAGCACTGGAAGACTTTTCTTGCCTTCAACTACGTCGTCGCCGCGCCTTTT
Source organism: Treponema sp. (assembly GCA_031266875.1). GTDB lineage: Bacteria > Spirochaetota > Spirochaetia > Treponematales > Breznakiellaceae > JAIRMT01. Next base: position 12,960 of record JAISAE010000047.1, on the reverse strand, counting down.
ACCCGGATTCCCGGTAGTAAGATTTTTAACATCATCGAGAATCTGAAATCCCATTCCTAGTTTTTCGGCAGCTTGACCCCATTTTTTTATCAATGGCGTTCTTTTTTCACTTGATGTTAAGGCAGCCACCAGTCCTAAAGCCACCGCGAGCCAGGCAAGACTGCCGGTTTTCAGACGGCACATGAGATCATAGTGTTCAAGACTGGGAACACAGGCCGGGTCCCGGTGCCAGGTGATGTCAATAGACTGCCCCAAATGGAGTCGCCGCATAGACTCGCCCCAGAGTTGGTACACCATACCCTTCTGCTCCGGCGTTGCGTCCCAGTCTGTTACACAGGCAAGCGGCAGAAAGTAGAGAAACGCCCCGCTGTTAATGGCTGTGTCAATGCCGTAGCGGATATGCGTTGCGGGCTGTCCCCGGCGCTCGTCAGAATTATCCTCAATGTCGTCATGAATGAGGCTGGCGTTGTGGGCGAACTCCACAAGCGGGGTGAGCGGCAGGGAGCGTTCCCCGCCCCCCATGCTTTCACACACAAGAGTCATAAGCAAAGGCCGCCAGCGCTTGCCTCCGCACTGAACCAGGTCATAGCCCGGCATGGTGAGCGGCGCCATAAGTTCCGGCGCAAGCGTCTCTGGATCCAGCGAAAAAACGCTTTCACCCCAGGCCGCATCCGGCATACCCGGCAGGTACGTCCGCAGCACCGCTTCTATCTTCTCAAGCCGCTGATTATACTGATGAATCATAGGTTATATGTTATATGAAATATCTTCAAACACGCAACTATGTAATCAAGATTTAAGGAAAAAACTATGTTGTATCCTAAACGAGAACAGGACTTAACGGCTGAGGATTTCCAGAATCCCTCCAGCGAATACCGGGCAACGCCGTTCTGGGCTTGGAATAACAAGCTCAACGCCGACGAACTGGTCTGGCAGATCGAGCAACTCAAAAAGCTCGGTTTTGGCGGCTTCCACATGCATGTCCGCACAGGTATGGCCACCGAGTATCTCGGTAACGAGTACATGGACATCGTGTACGCCTGCGTGGAAAAGGCCCGCGCTGAAAAGATGCTGGCTTGGCTCTATGACGAAGACCGCTGGCCTTCCGGATCAGCCGGTGGTACCGTTACTAAGGACAAACGCTACCGTCAGCGTTGCCTGCGCCTGACGCGCCACCCCGTTGCCGCGGAAGGCGGCAACACGCTCATCGCCTGCTTTGACATTAGCCTTAGCGCCGCCGGCCAGCTTGAGCAGTACCGGCGCGTCAAGGACGAGGAGACAACCCAGGGGTTCAGGCTCTACGCCTACGCCGAAACCGCCAGACCAGACCCGTGGTACAACAAGCAAACCTATGTGAATACGCTCGACGCGGCGGCAATACGCGAGTTCATTCGCGTTACCCACGAGCGTTACAAAAGCCGCTTTGCCAACGACTTTGGCAATATCATTCCCGCCATATTCACTGACGAGCCGCAGTTCTCGCGGAAAGAGACCCTGCGTTTCGCCCATGAAGACCGCGATGTTACCCTCCCGTGGACCGATGACCTTGCCGAAACCTTCGCCGCCGCCTACACCGGCGAAAACCTCATTGATGGTATCCCCGAACTCCTCTGGGATTTGCCCCAGGGCGCGGTCTCGGTGATTCGCTACCATTATCACGACCATATTTGCGAGCGTTTCACCGCCGCGTTTGCTGACCAGTGCGGCGCGTGGTGCGGCGCTAACAATATCATGCTCACCGGCCACATGATGGAGGAACCAACCCTCGAAAGCCAGACCCACGCCATTGGCGAGGCAATGCGTTCATACCGTTCTTTCCAATTGCCGGGTATTGATATGCTCTGCGACCAACGGGAATTCACTACCGCCAAGCAGACTCAATCAGCAGTACGACAGTACGCTTATGCGGGTATGCTGTCGGAACTCTACGGCGTTACTAACTGGGACTTCGATTTCCGTGGACACAAACTTCAAGGCGACTGGCAGGCCGCCCTGGGGGTAACGGTACGGGTGCCGCACCTGTCGTGGGTATCAATGAATGGCGAGGCTAAACGCGACTATCCGGGTACCTTCAACTATCAAGCGCCGTGGTTCGAGCAGTACCCCTATATCGAGAACCACTTTGCGCGAATAAACACCGCCCTAACCAGAGGTAAGGCAGTGGCACGGGTGGGCGTGATACATCCCATTGAGAGTTACTGGCTCCATTGGGGACCCCGCGAGAGTACCCAAGCCATTCGGGAACAGATGGACCAGAACTTCCAGAACCTCTGTGATTGGCTGCTTCGTGGTCTTATCGACTTTGACTACATCGCCGAGTCTACCTTACCCGCGCTCTGTAACCCCGCCGCCATCAGTGCCAATAAACCCTTCCCCGTCGGTAACGTGAGCTACGACATTATCATTGTCCCGGCTCTGGAAACCATCAGGTCGACAACCTTATGCCGCCTGGAGGCGTTCCAAGCAATGGGCGGGCGGCTTATCTTTCTGGGAACCGCGCCGCAGTACCTCGACGCCCGGCCAAGCAAGGCCCCGTGTCAGCTCTGGCAGCGGAGCGAGCGCCTCGGCTTTGAACGCCTGCCGCTGCTGTCAGCCCTCGCTGATGTCCGTGAACTGAGCATCCGCGACAGTTCCGGCGTGGAGACCCAGAGCCTACTCTACCAGATGAGGGAAGAGGCTGACGGCAGCCGCTGGCTCTTCATTGCCCACGCGGACAAGCCGCTAAACCCCGACCTTCCCCATGGGGACATTATCCGTATTCGCGTCAAAGGCGAATGGCGCGCCACCTTGTACGACACCATCAGCGGCGCAATCCGCCCCCAGCCAATCGCATGGGAACGCGGCGATACGGTCATTGTGTATGCCCTCTACGAACACGACAGCCTTCTATTCAAGCTGGAGAAAGGCGCGGCCCCTGTTGCCGCGCCGGAGCCGCCGCGTCTCGTTACCAGCGCGGAGTATCCCAATGACACCTGTGGACGCGCCCGCTTTACCAGCCCCGTGCCTATTACGCTCCACGAACCGAACCTGCTTTTGCTGGATATGGCTGAATACGCCTTGGACGATGAGCCGTATCGTCCGGTGGAAGAGGTGTTGCGCCTCGACACCATGCTCCGCGCCGAACTCGGCTGGCCCCTGAGAAAGAAGGCAGTCGCTCAACCCTGGGTCGAAAGCGACACCAGTACCCCGCGCCGCCTCCGCCTGCGCTATACCTTTGACAGTGAACTTGAGATGAGCGGCGCTGAATTGGCGCTGGAAAACGCCGCCATTACCCAGGTAAGCCTGAACACCATTGCCGCTGGCCCAGTCAATGGCTGGTATGTTGATCACTGTATCAACAAGGTGAAGTTACCACTCATCAGAAAGGGTATTAATACGCTGGAGCTGAGTCTGCCCTATGGCCGTACGATTGATGTGGAGGCAAGCTACCTCTTGGGTGATTTTGGGGTACGAGTTGCTGGTGTCCGCTGTACCCTAACCGCGCCGGTACGGGAACTGGCGTTTGGCGACATTACGCGCCAAGGGCTGGCCTTCTACGGCGGTAACATCAGCTACCACCTGACAGCGGAAAGCCGCGGTGGTGAACTCACGATTAGCGCCAGCGCCTATCGGGGGCATCTGCTGCGGGTCAAGGTTGACGGCGAGGATCGGGGCGTCATTGCCTATTCCCCCTACCGGCTTACGGTTACAGACCTGAAAGACGGGCTTCACCAGCTTGAACTGCTGTACTTTGGCTGCCGGATCAACACCTTTGGTCAGCTTCACACCAATGTCCGCGCCCCTGGTTACTGGTGGGGCGTGGATTCGTGGCGCGCCAACGGGGATGCGTGGACGTATGAGTACCGTTTCTGGACCCAAGGGATACTGAAGTCGCCGGAGCTATTATAAACCTGAGTTCGCTTACGCTGAGCCTCCGCTTCCCATCACGCTGGGACACCGACTCCCACTATGGTGGGACTCTGACTCCCATTACGCTGGGAGTCCTCGTCCCACTACGCTGGGACACTGACTCCCACTACGCTGGGACACTGACTCCCACTATGCTGGGACACCGACTCCCACTATGCTGGGAGTCGTCCTCCCACTACGCTGGGACACCGACTCCCATTACGCTGGGGAGCTGCTTGCCATGGGTGCGCGATACGCTCACCCATGAGTGAGGGACATACTCACGCATGGTGAGAGACGCGCTCACCGGTGGGTGAGAGACGCGCTCACCGGTGGGTGAGGAGGGGAAGAAGGTATGATCCTATCTACAGTTCGGCGTGGGATAATGGGAAACAGCAGTCAAGCGCGAATACCTGCGCCAGCGGGTCTGTGCCTACTTTGGCGGCGGGGAGCGTAACACTGAGCTTGTCGTTGTCGCGGGTAAAGGCGCAGGTCTCGCCGGTGTCAAGGAGACGCACGGCTTTAACCTGCGCGGCACACGGGAAGCTGACGATAGCAGGCAGGGTCGAGCCTTCGGGACAAAGGTAGATAACATAGGTGGCGTTGGCTTTTTTGGTGTAACGCAGCGTGTCTTTCTTGTAGGGCGCGACAGCGCGGGTGCCATAGATTGCTTCGCCGTTCTTCTTGAGCCATTCCCCCAGACCCCGGACGCTTTTTATTGCGCCCGCAGGCAGGCGTCCGTCTGGCTGGGGACCAATGTTAAGCGCGAGATTGCCGCCAAACGCTACAATATCGGAAAGCAGGTGGACAAGTTCACGCGGAGACTTGTAGCGGTCTTCGTAGGCAAAGGAGAACGAGGTGCCGACAGTAACGCAGCTTTCCCAGGGAACGCCGAGCGGCTTGTCCGGGATACACTGTTCAGGCGTGATGTAGTTCTCATACGGCCCGCCGACAGTGCGATCCGCCGACAAAAGCCAGGGTTGCAGTTTCCTCGCCTCATCAACAATGTTGCCCAGGTCAATGTCTTGTTTTGGAGCGCGTACCCAGCCAGCGTCAAACCACAGGATGTCCAGCCTGCCATAGTTGCGGCAGAGTTCCAGTACCTGATTCTTGGTAAAGCTCTTAAACCCTTCCCAAAGGTCAGGGTGTTCGGCGGGTTTGTATGAGGGTCCCCGTGAAGTTTTTTCAGCGGGGAACTCCGGGTTCCAGTAATACGGCGTGTGCCAGTCGGCCTTGGAGAAATAGGCCGCGATGCCGAGACCGTGCGCACGGAACGCATCAAACACATGGCGCGTGATGTTGGCTTTGGGGTGGCTGTGAAACGGGCAGTCGTGCGCGGTGATTTTATACGCGGAATAGGCCGTGTCCCACATACAAAAGCCGTCGTGATGCTTGGTAGTGAAGATGAGGTACTTGAAACCGCAGTCCGCCGCCAGCGCAGCCCAAAGCTCAGGCTGAAAGCGGATCGGGTTAAATGTGCGGTTGAGCGCCCTGTACTGTTGCTTGAACAACTCGCCATCGTCTGTCCAGTTTACGCCGGTTCTCGACCAGTCAGCGTCAGCGTCACTCATTGCCCACGACTCTACCAGCCCAAGCTGGGAGTATGGCCCCCAGTGCATCATCAGCGCCAGCTTCTGGTCCTGAAACCACTCCAGCCGCTCCTGAATGAGCGGGTCTGTTGGCGGCACATAGCGGTCTGCCGGGCTGAAATTGTGTACGCCCTCTTCGATCACTTCGGGCGTGGGATTCTCCGTTGCCATAACGACTCCTTTTGAGTTTAAAGAATATAGCGCCCCAAATCCTGATCCGTTACCAGATCAATGAGCTTCTCGTTTACATAGGCTTCGGTGATGGATACCTTGTGCGGCGCGATGTCCGGCGCGTCAAAAGACAGTTCCTCAAGCAGAGCCTCCATGATGGTATGAAGCCGCCGCGCCCCGATGTTCTCAAGGCGGGTATTGACCTCAGCGGCAAGGGCTGCCAGGCGGTCTATTGCCTCTGGCGTGAACTCAATTTCAACTCTTTCAGTTCCCATAAGCTCAACGTACTGCTTGGTGAGCGCGTTCTTGGGTTCGGTGAGGATACGCAAAAAGTCGTCCTTACCCAGAGAATCAAGTTCCACGCGCAGCGGGAAACGTCCCTGAAGTTCGGGGATCAGGTCAGATGGCTTGCTGACGTTAAAAGCGCCGGCGGCAATGAAGAGGATGTGATCGGTATTGACCGGCCCCCACTTGGTGTTCACCGTTGCGCCTTCGACAATCGGCAAGATGTCGCGCTGTACACCTTCACGGGAAACGTCCGGTCCGCTGCTACGGTCTCCCTTCACCGCGATCTTGTCGATCTCGTCGATGAAGATGATGCCGGTCTGTTCCACCCGTTGACGAGCCTCGTCGTTCACGCGATCGCGGTCAATCAGCTTTTCCAGTTCCTCGGCAATGAGTATCTCCCGCGCCCGGCTTACGGTAACGAGCTTCTTTTTGGAACTGCCGCCAACCGCGCCCATGATTCCAGAAATAGCGGACTCAATGTCCTCAAGGCCGCCGCCCATCATAAGCGGCGCTTGCGGGGTCTGGCTCACCGTAATCTCTACCATCTTGTCCTCAAGTTTGCCTTCGCGGAGTCTTGCCCGGAACTTTTCCCGTGTCTTATCCTTTGCTTCCTCAATCGCTGGATCAGCTTGTTCCTGCTGCGCTTCGGACTGAGCGGTGTCATCAGGCTGGTTATTGTTCTCGTTACCCGATACCTGACGAGTGGGGTTATTGCGATAGATCGGGATACCCACCTGAATAGTCGTACCCATGATGCCGGGTCCATTATCCGGGTTTATGGCGAATGATCCCATGGGTCTGACAACGGGCGCGTTGCCCTGGGGCTTGTTGTCTCTGGGCTTCTTGCCGGTTCCGGGAAGGAGCAGGTCGAGCAGGATATCCTCGGCGTGTTTTTCCGCCTCAGTGGTAACGTTTGCCTGCATTTCCTGCTTCACCATCTGCACGCCGGCGGACATAAGGTCGCGGATCATGGACTCAACGTCGCGGCCCACATAGCCTACTTCGGTGTACTTGGTCGCTTCCACCTTGATGAAGGGCGAGCCAACGAGCTTGGCGAGCCGGCGAGCGATCTCGGTTTTGCCAACACCGGTTGGGCCAATCATGAGGATGTTTTTGGGCGTAATGTCGTCCCGCATTTCACTCTCCAGCTTTAGCCGACGAATCCTGTTTCGCAGAGCCACCGCGACAGCCCGTTTTGCCTTCTTCTGCCCCACAATGTATTTATCCAGCTCGGCGACAACCTCGCGGGGGGTAAGTTCCTTCTTTATCAGGGTATCCAGGCCCCTGACTGCTTTCCTGGCGCTTGTCTTTTGTTCTGATTGTGTATCACTCATTACTTTAACTCCTCCAAAGTAATATGCTCATTGGTATAGATGCAGATGTTCCCTGCGATCTTGAGGCTTTTCTCCGCGATTTCGGCGGCGCTGAACGTACTGCCTTCAAGGTACGCCAGCGCCGCCGCGTAAGCGTAGTTGCCGCCGGAGCCGATGGCGAGCGCGTCCTCCGCCGGTTCGATCACATCGCCAGTGCCGGATATGAGCAAGGTCTTGCTCTTGTCCGCCACAAGCAGGAGCGCCTCAAGCCGCCGCAGTTCGCGGTTAGTGCGCCAATCTTTTGCCAGTTCCACGGCTGCCCGTAGAAGGTCGCCAGAAAACTCTTTGAGCTTAGTCTCAAAGCGGTCAAAGAGGGTGAAAGCGTCAGCGGTCGAGCCGGCAAAGCCGCAAAGCACCTTGCCATCCATGAGGCGGCGCACCTTGCGGGCATTATTCTTCATCACGGTTTCACCCTGGGTAACCTGACCGTCCCCGGCCATAGCTACCTGTCCATCTTTCCGTACCGCAAGAACCGTGGTACCCCGTATTTTTTGTTTACTCATACTGTTTCTCCTTGTTTCATGTTTTGCGCGTTTTACCGCAGATATTCCACTCCATATCTCATGACTCCTTCCTGTGGGGTGCGCCATTGCGTAAACCTCTTTCAGACGGCCCATATTGATGCGGGTTTGTGGTTAATGAAGAGCCGTAAGACAGCCGGAAGCGACGCGCCTGTCTTACCCCTCATCAATCCCTCCTTTTTCATCATCATCAATACTATGAAGATAATCACAGGCGGGGTTGATACAGGCTTTGTGAAAACCATTTTTCTTGTTGTACTTTTCCACCATGAACTGCCCGCACTTGGGACAGTTCTGGTTAATCGGTTTGAAATGGCTGATGAAATCACACTCTGGATAGCGTGTACACCCGTAGAACTCCTTGCCGCGCTTCTTGGCCTTCCGCATCACAATGTCGCCGCCGCATTTGGGACAGACCGCGAATGGAATCGACTTGGTATTCCGACATTCGGGAAAGCCGCTGCAGGCCATGAAGTAACCAAAGCGCCCCAGCTTCTTTACCATTGGCCTGCCGCACTTTTCACAAACATCGTCAGTAGCCTCGTCGAGTGAGCCTTTGTACGATTCAAGACTTTTGCCAACCTCGTCAATACGAGTCTTGAACGGCTCATAGAACTCGCGGATCATGTCAGACCAGGGAAGCTGATTCTCCTCAACCTCATCAAGCTTGTTTTCAATCGAAGCGGTGAAGTCTGAGTTAATCACCTGGGGAAAATGCTCCACGAGCATATCGCAGATAAGCCGTCCCAGTATTGTAGGCACAAGCTGTTTGTTCGACCGTGTTACATAGTAACGGTCAAGCAGCACCGTGATGATGGGCGCGTAGGTCGATGGCCGGCCAATGCCCTTTTCCTCCAGCGTTTTTACAATTGAAGCGTCGGTATAACGCGCTGGTCCCTGGGTAAAATGCTGTTCAGGGTGAAACTTTTCTACCTCAAGCTTGTCGCCCACCTTGAGGTTGGGATAATTATCCCCCTTCTCTTCCTTTGAAGCGAGGGTTTTAGTTACTTTGTAAAAACCCTTTTCAAGGATACGGGTTCCCGCTATGCGAAACAGCCCGTCTCCAGCCTGAATATCCGTGCTGATGGTTCGCGTTTTCGCGCTATTCATCTGGCTTGCCACAAAACGTTCCCAGATAATCGCGTAGAGCTTCTGCTGATCCCGTGTGAGGTGAGGACGTACAGCGTCTGGTGTGTAAGTAATATAGGTTGGCCTTATAGCCTCATGCGCGTCCTGCGCCTTCTTCCCTACCGCATACTCCACAGGCTTTTCCGGCAGGTCTTCGGGGTAGTTGCTTTTGATCCATGCGCGAAGCTCGTCAAGGGCTACATGGGATATGCGCACCGAGTCGGTACGCATATAGGTGATAAGCCCCACCCGCGATGTACCAATGTTCACGCCTTCGTAGAGCTGCTGGGCAAGCTGCATGGTTTTCTTGCTCGTAAAACCCAGGCGGTTCGCGGCAAGCTGTTGAAGCTGGGATGTGGTAAACGGCGGACGGGGACGCACGATCTTGTCAAGCTCACGAACATCGCTTACCACACAGGCCACGCCGTCAAGCTGCTCAATGATAAGCCGCGTCTCAGCCTCGTTCTTCAATTCCGGCTTGATACCCTTCCAGCTTACCAACTGCGCGGTGAACGTCAACCTTCCTTGCTTAAAGTCAGCCTCCAGGGTCCAGTATTCCTCTGGTATAAAGGATTCGACTTCCTTTTCCCGCTCACAGATGAGCCGCAGAGCCACGGATTGCACCCGTCCCGCAGAGAGACCGTTCTTTACCTTTTTCCACAAAAGCGGGGAAAGGTTATAACCCACCAGCCGGTCAAGCACTCGCCGCGCTTTCTGGGCATTTACCTTGTCATGATTGATTTCTCCCGGATGTTCCACCGCCTCTTTAATGGCCGTGGGGGTTATCTCGTTAAAGCTGATCCGGTGTATGGGAATATCTCTCTGTTTAGCCGCGATTGCGTTCTTGAGATGCCACGCGATAGCCTCGCCTTCGCGGTCATTATCACTGGCAAGCAAGACCCCATCAGACTTCTTCGCCTCGTCCTGTATCTCCTTGAGCAGTTTCGCTCGCCCCCGCACCGTGATGTAATCAGGCTCGAAGTTATCGTCCACCCTGACGCCAGTCCGCGACTTGGGCAGGTCAATGAGATGACCCATAGACGCCTTCACGGTATACACTGAAGAGCCGAGGTATTTCTCGATAGTCTTCGCTTTTGCTGGCGACTCAACGATCACCAGCGTTTTCTTCTGTACATTCTTTTCGGTTCTAGTCGCCATTCTCTGTTACCTTCTATCAGTAACCCCATGCCTAAAGTCAGGGGTTTATAGCTTGGACTGCTTGCTCCACAAGGCTTCTGCTTCTTCCCGTTACCGGAATGTTCACGACAGGCTCACTCTTATCACCAAGAGCCAGCGCCGCCGTGTCCACAGACGTCAATTCCCCGCGCCGCACGGGTATATGTTTCCCAAAGTTCCTGAGATTTGTCTCCACATTCGTATCGCTGTTATAACGAGTACCGCTTTGAGGACACGCCCATCGCCGAGCCTGCAACAACACATCTCGCTTACCATAGCCGCATACATGACACGTTTTGCTTGACGCAAATCTCTTATCCGGCGCCGGCGCGGCCTTATCGTTCCACAGAGCTTTGTATCGCGGTTTGTTCACAAAACCAGAGTAGCCATACTCCTGTTTATAGTCCTTCCCGGCTTTATACGTATGTGTGGAGAGGGCTTCGAGCTTGTCTTTGAGTGACTCGTAGGTTTCTATTCTTTCATGGAGCATGTGATTATACAGAAAACAGCAAAAGCTACGGGTCTTGTTCAAGAAGACCCGCTGGGCATCAGTCGGATATATACGCGCTTTGAAGGCTCTCTGTATGTTCACCGGTTTATCCTAAGCCGTCTTTGTCTAAGCGTCAACGGCCTTTCCAAGCTATCTCTTGCGTTATGCCGCCTTATATCCCCACGCCTCAACGTGGTGTTTTACGACGGTTTTGATAAAGTAGCGCGAATGGCGGCCTAGTCGCTACTTAGAAAAAAGGGTGCAACACTATACCGGCATGATCTGCGTTATCGTTGAGCGTGAGGGCAATGAGAAACAGGTCGTGGTATCTATGGCAGTGGCCTGCTGAGGGAGGTGCGCCTTGATGTATCCATCAGGGAGAGCTTAGGGGCTTACTGTACATCTATCTATTAGCAAGAACAGAAGCCCCCACCGTCTCTACGCAGGCGACGAGAGACCGGCAACTTCTAACGCCTGTCTAAGGTAGTAGTTGATCAGCCACGAGACAGACCAGCCTTACTTGGCAGCTTCCTCGTCAAGTACCTCGCGTATAGCGAGGTCAATCTGAAGGGACGCGGTCTGTGTGGCCGTGGTCTGCTGAAGGAAGGTGCGCCTATCCCGGTTCTCCGAGTTTTCCCACCTATTGGTTACTTCCGACTTGGACTTGGGCGGCCTACCCCTTGCTGGGCAGCAGACTACACTCAAGTTTTGGATAGTATGGTAAGTCGTACACCGATAACCCTCATGCTCTGGGCAGCCTTCGTGATGACTTGGGTGCATTAGTATAGCCCCTTCTGGGCGCGGCTTCCATATCTTTGCGCCATCTTCCGAATAGACCGTAGCGTCGTCCCAGCGGCATAATTTTTGGTCCATTATGTTACAGGCTTCACATACTCACTCATCCCCGCAGGTTTCCCAAACGTAGAATTCTTGCCCATATCTTACATTTGTTTTTGGTGCTCTAATGCCCATTCCTTAAATTTTCATCTCGCTCTTTTTTATCCTCCGCCTCCCACCTACATCCCCCTTTTACCATAAAGCGTGCGGTAGATATGTTCATCTTGTTCCTTAAAAACATTAAAAACAACCTTCTCTATACTGTTATTGGTTTTCAGAAAATCAGAAACCGTATAAACCGCTATGTGAGCAGCTTCCTCATTGGGAAAATGAAATTCCCCAGTAGAGATACAGCAAAAAACAATGCTTTTAACGGCGTTCCGGCAGGCAAGTTCAAGGCAGGAGCGGTAGCAGGAGGCAAGCAGCTTTCTATCCTCATTATAGACTTGGCCACGAATGATCGGGCCGACTGTATGCAGGATATACTTACAGGGCAGATTGTAAGCGGGGGTTATTTTCGCCCTGCCTGTTGGTTCAAGGCTTCCCTGTTTTTGCATTATCTCCGCACAGGCATTGCGAAGCTGGACACCCGCAAAGGTATGAATGACATTGTCAATACATAAGTGATTAGGAACAAAACAGCCGAGCATATTGCTGTTGGCAGCATTGACAATAGCGTCAGCTTTTAACGTTGTAATATCTCCCCGCCACACATACAGCTTTTCCCGCAGAGGCGAAAAATCGTCAGCATTAGCAATGCCTTTTTCCGCAATAAGGGATTGTAATAATTCGTCCTGTACTTTTATAAAATCATCATCAATTGCCCCCGGTTCACGAACATTGACTAGCGCACGGAAAACCTGCCATTTGCCGCCCAATGTTTGCGGCAATTCCACTGCGGGGGACAATCGCTGGATTAAAAAATCAAGCTGTTCGTTTCTGGTCATACATTGCCTCTATATCGGATTAGGTTATCTGTTTTATGTTATGTGTTCCACCGCGCTGTTTATTTTTAAGGTTATCGTTTCCACGTTTTCCAGCCCGTCATTATCCACAACCTTAACCGCTATCGTGTGGGTTCCGGGTTTAAGAGACACCATTTGTTTCCCTTCCTTGTCAATAATAATCGACGGCTTAAAACCCTTTTCCGCGTCATAGGAAAAATCCCAGCTATAAAACTCAATGCCCGCGGCGCTTTGCCCTGCCGCAACTAATTCTATTTTTCTGTTTCCCTTTGCGTCCTTTTCCAGTTCATTGACGTGAACCCCGATTGCAGGCTTTGTGGCAATGGGGACAATGTTTTCAACCTTTACCAGTTCTATGATGCGGTCTTCCTTGTTCTTTAGACGGGCGACTTCCTCAATGGCTCCTTTCCCAAATGAAAACGCGATGATATACCCGATGGGATTCTTCGCCGCGATATTCTTCTCCAGCAGCGCTTTATCAAAACGTTGAACCGCCGCGACAAAATTATCAACCACATTACGCCCGATAGTATC
>JAISAE010000082.1 GCA_031266875.1 Treponema sp. | reverse complement strand
CCCCCGCCCCCCCCCCCCCCCCCCCCCCCCCCCCCCCCCCCCCCCCCCCCCCCCCCCCCCCCCCCCCCCCCCCCCCCCCCCCCCCCCCCCGCTAGGAAATAAACAATTAGCTTCAAATTTGTGCGGCCATACAGTTGATCAGCCCAACTGAATAGAAAAAAAGTTACTGATAACAGAGGATGATGGACATTTGCAGAGGATACAATACACCAGAGACCCCCAGTGGCTGTGTTTACGGTGGGTAATGCGCGGTTTGTCGTGGCGCGGGCTGCCATACTTCTCTCCTCCTTGCTATACGTTCCGCCCTCAATGGACGCTAAGAACATGATAGCATGTTTGTAACTATCGTCAAGAGTATAAAAATGGCTTAATGGTAAACCAGCCAATTCAGAAGCCTGCTTCTCACGCAAACACCTATACGGTTGCGACAGTTGCGGCGGATCACTTCTTCCCAAACCCTCAATATGTCTCAAGATATTGACAAAATGCACATAAAGAATAAGATAAAGATATAGGCCGTTGCCTATAAATCAATGTTTAAGGGGTTATAGTATGGAAAAAATATTGTTTGGCCTCAAAGGTGCGTTATTTGTCGTACTTTTGGTTCTCGGACATTGTGGTTATTCACAGACTTTGTGGCAAAACGCGCAATACGGCATGACAGTCGAACAGATAAAAGGCGTTTACCCACATACCGTATCCGTTATGGAGGGCAATTTTGCCGAAGATGGTTCAAAAGAGCTGTTAAAAATAGGCGAGGTGATGATTTCCTACGAACCTTTCTCGGTCAGTTTTTTCTTCAAAAGTAATAAACTGACCTGTGTGAAACTAAGTCCGAATGATGAATACACCAAAGCCCAATGCGAAAGAGTATATGGTATATTAAAGAGGTCGTTGACCGTTAAATATGGGAATTCAATAAGCGCGGGAGCCGCGTCTGGTTGGAATCTCAGGAAAGAACATAATACATGGCTGTCTGACGGAGTTGAAATTTTTCTATCACAAGAGTTTATTGATAACAGAACGATATTAGAGTTATTCTATCGCAGAGGAGTGGTAGATACGATAGATATGGATAATCTATGAGAGAAATCTTCCCAGCCTTTCCACCACATCTTTGACACAACGCCCTATATCCGCCGCAAATCTATACGGTTGCGGCGGATCACTTCTTCCCAAGCCCCAGATAATACGTCTCAAAGGATTCCCGGCGGCAGGCTTTTGGCTTAAAGCTCTTCGCGCTGGTGAAGACTTCGCGCAGGCGTTTGAGGAGTGTGGCGGTGTCGCCGCCCTGAAACACCTTGACCGCGAAGTTACCGCCGGTCCCTAGTGTGGTCTCGGCGTAGAAAAGGGCGGTTTCGGCAAGGGCAAGAGAACGAAGCGTGTCAATGGAGCGGTTCCCCATGGTTGCCGGGGCCGCGTCGCTGATGACCACGTGGTAGGGTGCGCGTTCCAGTATCGCGGCTCGCGTCGTCTCATCAGTCATGTCTCCCTGTATAAAGGAAAAGTTGTCGCGGTCGAAGAGACCCTTGTCGTGAGCCCGCGATAAGGGCGACAGGTCACAGGCGGTGAGCTGGCAAGCCTGCCCAATATGCCGCAGGATATAGAGGCTCCAGCTTCCCGGGGCAGCGCCTAAGTCGAGGATACGGCGTGTGGACGCGCCACGCGGGCGCAGTAAGCTGAACTGCTCGTCAAGCTCACTCAGCTTGTATACCGAGCGGGCCGGATAGCCTTCCCGTTGCGCCCTCAGCGCCCATGAATCTGGTTTACTATAATTTGCCATTGTTAGCAGCTTTCATACGGAAGAGTTGTGAACCCCGCCGTGTAATCATGCCACACCCGTTCAAACCATGTGTCGGCATCGGGAATGGGGCGCACGAGACGCGCATCAATAAGCGCCGCGCCGGAGCAAGGATCGTAACGTGAGCGCAGTACCTTGTTGTGAAAAGCGGCGTCCAGTTCCGGCGTGTGGGGGACGCCGGTGTTCAGCGCGTCAAGTATGAGGTACGATCCCCGGCTTTTCCCGCCTTGTTCCATATAGAACAAGATGGTCTCATACAAAAGCCTGCTCAATACCAGCGTTTCCTTAAAACAAAACAGCGCCGTCAAATCGCCATTACCGACCCTTAGCGGTTCCCGTTCCAGCGCTTTGATACTGGCAAGCCCCTCGACAACCCGCTGCTTCAACCGCAGGAATGAAACAGTAGCGGAATTGAGCGACTGCAAGCGGCGCAAAAGCTCGTCAGCACTTAGGGCGGTGCCAGACACCGCTCGACCCGCACCGATAGCGCCAGACACCGCTGGGTCAGCTGCGTCAGCCACCGCTTGACCCATGCCGCCAGACACCGCTAGGTCAGCTACAGTGCCAGACACCACTCGACCCATGCCGCCAGACACCGCTGGGTCAGCCACGGTGCCAGACACCACTCGACCCATGCCGGTAGTGCCAGACATCGCTTGACCCATGCCGATAGTGCCAGGCACCGCTGGGTCAGCGGTACTAGACACCACTCGACCCATGCCGATAGCGCCAGACATCGCTGCGTCACCGGTGTCAGACACCGCTCGACCCGCACCGATAGTGTCAGACACCGCTGGGTCAGCTGCGTCAGCGGTGCCAGACACTGCTCGACCCATGCCGGTAGCGCCAGACACCGCTGAGTCAGCTACGTCAGCCACCGCTCGACCCGCACCGATAGCGCCAGACATCGCCGCGTCAGCGGTGCCAGACACCACGCGACCCAATACCCACTCGAATGACGCCAGACTGTTATTAACTTGAGACACGACCGCACCAGTGTTTTCAAAAAAGGTGTCTGGCGCCGCAATGTTCCACGCGATGTACTCGGCGGCGCGTAAACCGCCAACCTGACCCGCGTTCAAGGCGCTGCCACCCGGACGTCTGACACCGTGAGTTCCGGCACATTCGCCAATGGCAAAGAGGCGCTTGATCGAGGTCTCCCACCAGATATTCACCGCTACGCCGCCGTTGTGGTGCTGAGGTAGCACATCAATCTCAATGTACTCGCTTGCCGGATCAATGCCGTGGGATTGGTATAGCTGATACGCCTGCGGGTTCAGTCGTTGAAGGCGCTCAACCGGCGTCGCGGCGAGGGCGTCGGAGCGGGCAAGGTATGTGTACGCTGTTTGGTCGATGGTATCCAGTGAGAAGTCTCCAGCGGGGTTATGCATGAAATCAAGGTAGACGCGCCTGCCGTTGAGGTACTTTTCACGATAGACAGCGCAGTCGATGAGGGAAGAACCTTCATCGCCGAGCTTTGCTGGATCAAAGGGCCACTGATAGCCTTTCAGAAACACCGCCGCGCTTAACTGTTTCGTGGTGGGAAAGTAGTCGCGTAAAAACTCTTGCTCACGACCCGCAGTGTCAATCGCCACATAGCGAGGGATCACCTGCTGGTAGCTTCCCGACAGGTTCCAGCGGAACTTTGTCGAACCAATGCCGTACTGCCATTCAGTGATATTGGCAAACTCAACGCCTTCACGGGCAAGCACGCCTGATGCGCCAAAGTGCTTATGCGGATACACAGTTTCACGGTACAGTCCGGCGGGTCCGCCAGTGGCGAAGATGATGTAGCGGGCAAGATAGACGCAAAAGACATTCTCCCGCTCTAGGCATAAGACCCCATAAGCCCGCATGTTATCGCCCTCGCTGGTAAGTAGCTTTATTACCCGCGTCTTGTCGATGAGGCGAATGTTACGGCGGCAAGCCTCAGCTTCAAGACGCTCGGTCATCTGCCGCGATGTATACGGGCCAGTGGAAGAGGCGCGTTCAAGGGGATCGTGATCGGTCTTGTAACCAGCAAACTCGCCATAGCGGTTATGGGGAAAGGCAACACCGATGCCTACGAGGTGAAAAAACTCTTGCAGGGAATGGGCAGCTTCACAGAGCGCAATGTCGCCATCCATGGAACCACCAGAGAACAGCGTCGCCGCCATAGCGCGAGGCGTATCCGGCGTAGTACCAGCGCAGGCAACCTTGTAGTAGGTCTGCTTATCCGAGCCAGTGTTACGCGACGTACCGCCGAACCGGTCTTCTGTGAGGAGCGCAATGTTGCTAACGCCGCGATCGAAAAGGTGAATCGCCGCGTTATAGGCAGCAGCGCCAGTACCCACGATAAGGGTATCAAAGATAGATGGGTATACTGTTACAGCTTGTCCCAGGAACGACATATTGCTCATGTAAGCGTTTTTAGCTCTTGTTTATAAAAATCATTGTAGACAGCGCAACCATCATTGTGCTGGGATGCCATCAGTCTGCTACAGGCAGAACACAATACGCACCAATTGACCGGCTCACCAGCACTGAGCTTTTTAGGCATCAGCGGATCAGCAAAGATTTGTCGCCCAAAGCCGCAGAGGTCGGTATAACCCTTAGTGAGCATCTCCTCCATCACTGCTAAGGACTTTGCCCTATGGCTTGAATAGGCTGAACCAACCACCTTGAGATGACGCTGCTCATTAACAATAAGCTCACGTACTGTTTTGGTGTAACGCAGGTGGTGTAGGGCAAGGTACTTCGACGGCTCAGTTGGGCGGGTAATAGCGCCAGTGAGCGCGGGAATCCCAGCTGACACATTGACGTAATCCATGCCCAACTCGTCCATAAGGCGGATTACGTTCAGCATTTCGCTCAGGTCTTCGACAATCTCGCCTGCGCCAGCAGTACCACAGCCGCCACGAATGCCCTCATACATCGACAGCCGTGAACCAAGTATGAAGCCCTGGGGAAGCCGCGCCTTGAGTTCAGTAACAACTTCGCGGAGAAGGCGAGTACGGTTCTCAAAACACCCGCCCCACTCATCAGCGCGGACATTGTTCGGACGCAGTATCTCCGCGCCGAGGTAGCCGTGGCACATCTTAAAGTCGATCCCATCAGCGCCCGCCTCCGCAGCCAAGAGCGCGGCAGTAACAAAGGCGTCCCTGATATCCGCGATTTCACTGGTACTCAGGTAGCGATGAGCGGGCTTTTCAACAGCAAGACTAGTCTTATCAGCAAAGGCCCCGCTCTGCTCCCCAGAATGGGTAAGCTGGAAGAGTAGACAGCCGCCCGGATTGGCTGTTTTATAGGCGTCGAGCAAATGCTTAAACGCATCAAGGTTCTTGCGGTTGAGGATCATGCCATTAACGCGAGCCAGCGAAGTTGCCACTACTGAAGTTGCCTCCACAATCACCAGTCCCCATTCACCCTTACCCAGCTCACGATACCGGCTAATGGCGCGTTCCGAAGGCGCGCCACCCTTATCAGCGTCATTGCCTTCCATTGGCTGCGCCACAAAACGGTTCTTGATAACGCGGTCTTTGAGTGTGAGCGGTTCAAATAAAACATTGTTCATATTTTTTCCTTAAAATTATAGACGCTGGATATGAAAACCGCCGTCCACGTCAATATAGTTACCAGTGGTGTACAAAAAGGTGTCGCCAGCAAACGCCGAAACCGCCGTAGCCACATCTTCAGGCTGACCCCAGCGGGCAATAGGGAAGCTGCCCTGTTGGATTAGGTTATCGTACTTGTCCTTAACACCGCTAGTCATGTCGGTACTGATGACGCCGGGGCGTATCTCGTGAACCAGTATACCATCGCGGGCAAGGCGATCCGCGTAAAGCATTGTCAGCATGGCGACACTTGCCTTGGAAACACAGTATTCACCACGATTTATTGATGATACTGCCGCAGAACACGATGATATATTGATAATAGTTCCTCGCTTTTTCCCACAAACCTCTTGTTTCATCATCTGTTTCGCCACAGCTTGAGTCAAAAACATCATTGCCTTAGCGTTAATGTTCATTACACGATCATAACTTTCCTCACTCATCTCCAGCAGGTCGGCACGTTCCAATGGCGCGACACCAGCGTTGTTCACCAGCACATGAATCGCGCTGAAGCGTTCTACAGTCTCGTCAATGAGCCGCTGCCGGTCTGCGGCCTGAGCAATGTCAGCCTGTATGTAAAGGCAGTCGCCGGCAGCGCGAATGTCTAAGAGCTTATCATCAGTGTCTAAAGGACTCGTGCCATTGATCACCACGTTAAAACCATCGCGGGCAAGCTGTATCGCAATAGCTCGGCCTATACCGCGTCTGCTTCCACTTACAATCGCTGTCTTTCTCATAAAGCACCATCCTATCTTGTTGATTTGTGAACAATGATCGAAGTGTCAATAATGTCAATCACTAGCTCATTGAGTATCTTGTGTTTCAAGACTGATCACCTCAAATCCTTCTATTATAATGCAGCGCGTGTTCCAGCAAGCCCGCCCTCGTGTAAAATGGATCGTCTGACGACAAGGGAAGGCTGACTGATCTGTTAGTGGCGGCGGACTTGTACAGTGCCATCACTACCTCAATGGCGGCGCGTCCACTGTTGCCATCAGGCAGCAATGGCGAGGCAACACCAGTCTCAATGAGCGACACAAAGTCGCGGATTTGTCCCTCAAACCCTTCTGCCACTAGTGGCGGGAAACTATTGCAGAGTGCTGTCAGTTCCACCACTGTTTCAGGATCATTTTCTGGGAAGCCGCCTACTCTTGCTCTGCTAGCCTTTATCTGGAATGGAAAGGCCAGTCCTGCTCGCTCTGTCTGGAAGAGTAGCTGCTGCCCCTCGCCATGGTGAACTGTTGATCCCAGTATCTCCCCAAGTCCGCTTGCTGCCATACCGCCATTAAAGCGCACGATACCAAGCGCAAGGTCTTCCACCTCAGCATTGCTATGATTAACATTGGTGGTAAACGCCGTAACTTCGCCAACACTTCCAGCAAGCCATAGCATCAGGTCGATTTGGTGTACCGCCAGATTAAGCGCACAACCACCACCTTCAGTCTCCCATGAGCCATGCCACGTGTTGTAATACTCCGCGCCGCGCCACCACGCTGAATATGCCTGCGCATACAGCACTCTGCCGCAATGCCCATCGCTAATGAGCCGGTGGATACGCGCCTTACTGGTATCATAGCGGTTCTGCGCCATCACTGACACACGCCGGTCAGCCTTTTTCGCAGCTTCCAGTATGCAATCACATTCCTCTAGCGACAGCGCCATTGGTTTTTCCAGCAGCACATGAGCGCCAGCATTAAGGCTGTCTATGCTCATGGCACAGTGGAAAGGCGGTGGCGTGCAGATAGAAACAAGATCAAAGTAACCTTTTGCTAGGGCCTCACGGTAGTCAGTATAAAGACTAAATCCAGGCGTGTCAATCAGCTCATGCTTGCGGGCAAACTCCTCCGCCCGATTCCGATCCGTATCAACAACACCGCTGATACAGACAGACTTCTCCATATTCCGATATGCCTCGACATGAACACGGGCTATGCCACCAGTTCCAATGATAAGCACAGATAACATAAAAGACTCCTAAACGAATTGCGTCATAAGTATATGCATCATCTGCTTCCCTGTCAAGCAACGTGCGTAAACTTTTATATTCAATCTGCGATGTGGTTTTACTCAGCAAGGTGAGTGTATTTTGACGGAACAGCTTCATCAGCCCTGTTCGCGTGTATGTCTAACGCTATGTGTTTACTCACACATAGCCTATGTGCGCCAGCCACATAGACTATGTGTATCAGCCACATTAGCTAATGTGTGGAAACCACATAGTCTATGTGTGTCTCGCCATATTAAGGGGAAAAAGTGTATGACTATAGACGTGTTTGATTCTTGTATACTTGTTAAGATTTGCGTTAGTTCAGCGTTACTAGTCTCTTCTTTTTTGTCTTCTTTTTTCTTTTTTTCTCTTGCATATTCTTTCAGCGTATGATACAAATACACTAGTTATGAATGGCAGACGCCTAAGCGCCACAGCAGGTCAATTCTTAGAGCATACCTCACCCCGCACGCACGCACGCACGCACGCACGCACGCACGCACGCACGCACGCACGCACGCACGCGACTATCATGCTCACTTAGTCTTTGTCAAGCCCCCAGCAGGCTTTATTCACCTTTTTCTTACATCTTTTTTCTCTTTCTCTCTTGTAGCAAGACTGAAGTGTTCCACAGGGAACATCTTGCTCTTGTTTATGTTCCACGCGAAAAACGCCGCGTTCTATGGGTAATGTGCCGGAAGCATAAGTACCCATAGGCGCGGCTTTTTTTATCCGTCCGTTGGATGGAATCTGCCCACTATGGGCGGGCAATCTTGTTGTCCAATAAAGACTTGGACAGCGCAATGAGGAAGGTTCTTATATGAATAAGAACAAACGGTTTATGTTAGGAATGGCGGCGCTTTTGCTGACATTCGGATTGGTTCTGGTGGGATGTCCCACTGACGGTGGTGATGATGGCGGCAGCACTGCAGGTGAAGACCTTCCCGCAGCAACCGGCGCAAACGAACTAAGCGGTAAAACGTACTTTCAGGATAATAGAAAAACTGAATTTACCGCAAACGGGACTTATAAGAAGTCTGAGCCAGCCCGGAACGATGATGGGTATGTATTAACAACAGATGGGAAATACACCTACACTGAAATTGAGAACGGAACCTATTCGTGGGACACCGCGTCAAAGAAGGTAGTTCTTAAACCAGCTAAAATAATTGTGTGGGGAGAGTCTGGTCCCACTTTACAGGACGCGGCAGGGTATAGGCAGCCTGTTCAAGCGGTGATTGACGATTATAAAGATAAGTTAGGGCAAGATGCACTAAACCAGCAACTTGACAAGGAAGGCTTTTCAAGCGAGTCCGCGTATATTGATTATATAGTGAGTGAAGCGTTTGCTAATACAACATTCACATATGTCTTTGCCGCAAGTGGAGCGGCATTGCTCATGTTAGAAGAATTGCCATCAAGCGTTGGCACAAATGAACTGGACAAGAAAACCTTTCAAGACAATGACTCTACAGACGGAACATATAGTTTTTCTGGTACAGACTATACATACACCAACAGCAGTTACT
Source organism: Treponema sp. (assembly GCA_031266875.1). Taxonomy (GTDB): domain Bacteria; phylum Spirochaetota; class Spirochaetia; order Treponematales; family Breznakiellaceae; genus JAIRMT01. Next base: position 4,958 of record JAISAE010000082.1, on the reverse strand, counting down.
CCAGTGATAATGCAACTGGAACATACGCCTGGAATACTGAGCGCAAAAGGGTGTATCTTAAACAGACTACTATTGATGGCAAGACAAATGTTCAATACTTTGAATCGCTGTCCGATGATGATGTTGATAATCGCTATAACAATGCAAATGACTATCACGCTGACCGAACAAACAGCCAGTTTGCTGACGTGGATTACTATCCCTATAACATAACGGAAAAGACTATTGGTTATGATCATTAACCAGCAATGTAAAAGCGTCTGACACTGTTTGTTAGCATGAGTGGGCGGGAGTTCTGGAAGCATCCTAACTCCCGCTTCTTTTAGAGAAAAAAGTGATTGACAACGTATAGACATTTATTGTTATCTATTATTTACTATTTGATATAGGAGAGATTAACATGTCAATCAACAACATAGTCGAGGTTCTTCACCATGTTCCGGTGAAACTCTATCAAAACTACCTGCCTAAAGTGTCTGGCACGTACATTGCCCGCACAGCTAACGAGGCAACCCTCAACATCGACGAAATCTGCGCCGCGCTCAAAAACCGTGGCGGCTTTACTGGAAACTACAATGACCTTGTGGAGTACGTCAAACAGTTCTTTGATGAGGCAGTCTACCAGCTCTGCGACGGCTTTGCGGTCAACACGGGTTACTTCTCTATACACCCTAACGTGGGTGGCACCTTTGACAAGGCTACGGAAGGCCATGACACAGACAAACATCCCATAACCTTTCGTTTCCGCACTCGCGCTCCTTTACGGGTGTTGGCTGGGCGCATTGTCGTGGAAATAACAGGGATTGCGAATGTCTCCGGCTACATTGACGAGTTCATCGACGTTAGCACTGAAGCCGTCAATGAAACCATAACTCCCGGCGGCCAGTTCAGGATTTCAGGATATAAGATTAGGATAGCCGGGGATAACCCGGACATAGGCGTCTACTTTGTCTCTGTTACTGACCCTACTCAGCGGGTCAAAGTCTTCGGACATTTGGCAGAGAACGCGCCCTCAAAGCTGATTGGCATTATCCCGTTTCTTACTGCTGGAGATTGGAATTTAGAGATTATTACTCAGTTTAGTTCTGGCAGCTTTTTCCTCAAGGAGCCTCGTGCCATCAAAAGTCCCCTTGTCCTCACTGTGCTGGAATCCACTCCATAAGCACACCTGTATCACCTCTTTGACTAAGGCTAGGTCAGTCTGCTGAATAAGGCTGTGTTAGCGGACTGGCCTAGCCTATATGCATCATGCCACATTACCGAATGTGTGCCTTGCCACCTAGCATATACGGCTGGCATAAAACTACCCTGCTTATATGTGTGTTTGGCGCCATGTGTCTGGCGCTCCATGAGGAGCAGGCTCAGCATCAAAAAGTATAGTATTGTTTGCATTTTTTACTTGACAAGTTGAGAATCAGGGATTGTAATTATTAAAAATATTCACTGGAGGTCAAAGATGACTATTGTTAAGAAAACGATTCTGAGCGCCCTGATTCTGGGAGTTCTAGTAAGCACAGGGGTTTTTGCCAGCGGAAGCAGGAATGCTCCGTCCGCAAGTGTAACCGCCACAACAACGCCGGTAGGGACGTATCCGGTAAGCACTAATGTAAGCCTCAGCTATTGGTGTACCCTGAACGCAAATGTATCACCGCATTATACCAACTTCGGCGATACCCCCTTTGCCAAAGCACTACAGCAGCAGACAGGTATCAAGATCAGCTATCAGCATCCGCCAGAGACAGCGGTAACAGAGGCCTTTAACCTGATGATAGTTGACCCGCAGAATATGCCCAACATCATTGAATACTATTGGCTGACTCAGTACCCTGGCGGGCCTGAAAAGGCTATTAGCGATAGGGTAATCCTGCGACTGAATGACTACATTGACAAGTACGCCCCAAACTACAAGGCTTTTCTTCAGGCTCACCCGGACTTGGACAGAATGGTTAAAACCGATGAAGGCAGCTACTATGTGTTTGCTTTCCTCAAGGATGATGAACGCCTGCTGAATACCCAGGGCCTGATGATTCGCAAGGACTGGCTGGACGACTTGGGACTGGCTCTTCCCAGCACCATAGACGACTGGCACAATGTGCTAACCCAGTTCAAGACTCAGAAAGGGGCTACCGCTCCCTTTACTATCACGTGGAGCAATAACCTCCGCCTGTTCATGCCCTCATTTGGCTTTTTGAAGAGTTGGTATGTGAATGCCGATGACGGTAAAGTCCACTTCGGCCAGTATGACGCTGGCTATCGCCAGTGGCTCCAGACTATGGCTCAGTGGTATAAGGAAGGACTTATTGACCCGGACGTGGTAAGCGTCAGGTCATCCGCTACCCTCAATACCAACATGACTACTGGCAAGTCCGGCGCGGTAGTGGCTTCTGTTGGCAGCGGCCTGCAAACATGGATGAATGCCATGACCCCTACGCAGCCTAAGTACGAGATAGTGGCTCTGCCCTATCCCTCGTTGACCAGAGGTGCGAAAGCAATATACGGCATTCCTGGCGCAGCCTACTCAGGCCAGGATTCAGCGGCAATTTCCGCAGCCTCCACGCCGGAACAGATTGAAATCGCCTGCCGGCTTCTGGACTATGCCTACAGCGAAAAAGGCCATATCCTCTACAACTTTGGTATTGAAGGCGAATCCTTTACTATGGTGAATGGGGTTCCCACCTATACACCACTGATTATGAAGAATCCTCAAGGTTGGAGCATCAGTCAGGCGATTCTGGCCTACTCAAAGGGCGCTGGTTCTGGCCCCTTTGTGCAGGATATCAACTACCTGACCCAGTATTACTCTGGGGTGCCTCAAGCCGCCTCCGCTCCTGCTGATATGACCAACCCTGGCGCTGGCAAGTACCTCCTGCCACCTGTTACCGCTACCAGTGATGAAAGCGCCGAGCTGGCGAGCATCACTACAGATGTAAACACCTACGTGGACGAGTTTACCACCAACGTGCTTATTGGCAATATAGAATTAACCGACGCCACCTGGAATAAGTACCTGAGCGACGTCAAGGGATTAGGCATTGAACGGGCGCTGGCCATCCAGAACGCCGCGCTTACCCGTTACAATAAGCGGTAACAAAATCGTATAACGCCAAGCCGTTGCGCGACATCTCCGGTATAACGGGGAAGGTCTACAGTAAGCTGTCAATGGCTGGCGTTATACTGTCGAATGTTCCGGTTATAACCGCGAGTAAAATCGTTATACCGGCCTGTCTATTACGGATAGGCCGGTAACTGAGAGAAGATCCGCCGCGTAGTGTGGAGAAGCGCTCACGCATTTTTATAATCAGGAGAAACGTATGAAACGAAAAGTTGAAATGCCCAAGGTACTTCGTAGAGATATGCAGCGAAACTGGGAGCTTTATATTCTAGCTATACCGGTTGTCCTTTACTACGCCCTGTTTGCCTACAAACCCATGTATGGTGCGCTCATTGCGTTTAAGAACTTTGTCCCCGCCAGAGGCTTTTCCGACAGCCCCTGGGTTGGGTTTGATAACTTTGCCCGTTTTTTCAGAAGCCCTTATCTGGGACGGCTTTTCAGAAACACCTTCTTAATAAGTTTTTACAGCCTGATATTCGGCTTCCCGGCGCCTATCATTCTGGCCCTCTTTTTGAACGAAGTGCGCCATTCGGCCTATAAACGCACCGTGCAGACCCTAACCTATCTGCCTCACTTTATCTCCATGGTGGTTGTTGCCGGTATGATTACCGACTTCTCCATGACATCAGGGCTCTTCAACGATATAATCACCTTCTTTGGCGGCACACGAACTCCCTTGCTCCAGCAGCCCGGGCTCTTCCGCCCGATTTATGTCATCTCTGGTATATGGCAGGGCGTCGGCTGGGGAACCATTATCTACTTGGCAGCCCTTTCTGGGGTTGACCCCCAGTTGTACGAGGCGGCTATGATAGACGGGGCAGGACGTATCCGGCAAGTTTTCGCCGTAACCCTGCCTTCCATCGTACCAACCATTATCATCATGCTTATCCTCCGTATCGGAAACCTGCTGGACGTGGGCTATGAAAAAACCCTGCTGCTCTACAATCCCGCAACCTATGAAACAGCTGACATCATATCCACGTATGTATACCGTGTAGGTCTTTTGGAGCAGAACTTCAGCTACTCCACTGCCATTGGCCTATTTAACTCGCTGATTAACTTCATCCTGCTGATTGTAGCCAATAAAATCAGCCGTAAAGTTTCTGAAACTAGTCTGTGGTAGGAGGTAAGGAAAATGGTAAAAGCTAACAAAGCAGGCAGTAGGGTATTGCACTCTACTGGTGAAAACGTCTTTATGGTGTTTAACTATATTTTCTTAGGCATCATCGCCTTTTTATGCCTCTACCCCATGCTTTATGTACTCTTCGCGTCCCTGAGTACCAACACCGGACTGATGCAACATTCAGGGCCCCTTCTCTGGCCCATAGGCTTTAGCTTTGCCGCGTACGAGAAGGTTCTGCAAAACCCCATGATACTCTTGGGCTACCGGAACACCATGTTCATCCTCATCATGGGTTTGATAGTCAACCTCCTGATGACAAGCCTGGGGGCCTATTTCCTCTCCCGCAAAGGGGTGTTTTTCAAGAAACCCATCATGATGCTTGTTACCTTTACCATGTTTTTCTCCGGCGGCATGATTCCCGCGTACCTGAATATGCGAGACTTCCATCTGATTAACAACTTTTGGGGCCTCATCATCCCCGGCGCTATCAGTACCTATAACATGATTATCATGCGAACCAGTTTCCAAGCCATCCCTGACAGCCTTACCGAGGCCGCACTGATAGACGGCGCGGGACACTTCAGCATCCTGTTCAACATTGTGCTGCCCCTATCTAAGTCCATTATCGCGGTGATGATTCTCTACTACGGTATTGGGATATGGAACTCATGGTTCTGGGGCAGCGTCATCCTCCGCGACCGTACTCTGTACCCTCTTCAGGTA
>JAISAE010000072.1 GCA_031266875.1 Treponema sp. | reverse complement strand
CCTGAACGTAACGCTTCGTCACGCCTTGACGTAACGCTTCGTTCTACCTGAACGTAACGCTTCGTCACGCCTTGACGTAACGCTTCGTTCTACCTGAACGTAACGCGGCGTCACGCCTTGACGTAACGCTTCGTTCTACCTGAACGTAACGCGGCGTCACGCCTTGACGTAACGCTTCGTTCTACCTGAACGTAACGCTTCGTCAAGGCGCAACGTAAACGTCTCTAATACCGGAGTAGTAGGTTACCTGCCAACGCAAAGGCTTACTCGACTTTGAAGCGGGAAACTGCCTCAACCAGAATGTTTATGTTGCTCTGGTTTTGGCTGCTTAGTTCATTCACCTTGTTTACCGCCACATTGATCTGCTCCACGCTGATCGCCATTTCATTGACCCCATTGGTAAGTTCGTGTGTTACCTGCTCCAGATGTTTACCCTCCTGTATCACCTTGCCGCTCTCATGGAGCATCCCCGCGGATTCCCCCTTTACCTTCTGGGTAATATCGTTAAGCTGGCCGACGACCTCCAGTATCTGTTTGCTCCCGGTTCCTTGCTCCTCCATGGCCCCGCGGATCGTGGTTTCCTGATCCGATACCAGTTTAACGCCCTGGTCAATGGCTTCGAATTTGCCCAGTACCTTATCGGTAGAAGCGGTAATCTTGTCTATTGAGCCTTTTATCTTTTTGAGGACCGTGCTGATGGTCTTGGATTGTTCACTGGAACTCTCGGCAAGCTTGCGGATCTCATCGGCAACCACCGCAAAGCCCTTGCCCGCTTCCCCAGCATGCGCCGCCTCAATCGCCGCGTTCATGGACAGGAGATTGGTCTGGCTGGCGATGTTCTTCATCAGGGCGTTGATCTCCAAAATCCCTTCGGATTCATGGGCGATTTCCTGAATATCCCCAGCCACATCCTGCAAACCTGTGCGGCCTACTTCGGATGCTTCCATCAGTTGTTTCATATTATTGGCGTTTTTGATGAGGGTTTGGGTAACGGACTGGATATTGGACAACATCTCCTCAATGGCCGAGGAAGACTGGGAGACCTTGACGGCCTGGTTTTCCACATGGCCGTTGAGTTTGTCAATATTGACGGTGATCTGTTCGGTGGCCGCGTTAGTCTCAGTAACATTATTGCTCTGGTTAATCACCTGGCCTTTGATGTTCCTGATGGAGGCGGTGATCTCGTTGATCGCCGCAGCGGTTTTGGTCATATTGGTCACCAGGTCACCGCCGAGGTTGAGCAGGCTTGCCGATTGCTGCTTGATCAAGAGCACCATATTTTTGATTTTCTGCAAGGTGAGGTTAAAGTACAAGGCCAGCTCTCCGATTTCGTTTTTTGCCTCGTAAGCGATGGTTCTGGTCAGGTCTCCCTCCCCTTCGGAGATGTCTTTAAGGGTAACGGACACCGCGATAATCGGTTTGACAATGGAGCGGGAGATAAAGAGCGCCGCGACGATCCCCAGACCCATCAAGCTGCCGACAATGACGAACATGAGGATACGCATGGTAGTAAGCTCCTGAAGTATCACCTGTTCTTCCAACATGGTAACCAGGACCATATCAAAGCCCGGTACCGATGAAAAACCGACAAACGTCATCTTACCCTCAACGTCATGCCGCATGGATCCTTCTCTTTGCTTAAGGGCCGTCAGCGCCACTTCCGCCCTGGTTTTGTAGCGGGGATCGGTTTTTGCCGCTTCAATGGAGGAAAAGGACCGCATCACCAGATCCGTATCAGGATGAGCAACAACAACCCCCGCGCTATTCAGCACATACGCAAGGCCGCCATGCCGGGTTATGGTTTTTTTGGCAATCTCGCTGAAAATGGTCGCGTTATTCCGGGCAAGAAGCCCGCCCACCACCACGCCGTTATTCCGAATGGGAACCGCATAGTTGATGATCGGATAAGGCACCGAGACAGCGCCGCCGCCGCTTCCCATAACATCTGAAATCGCCGACTCTCCGCGAAGGGCTTTCTGTACATAGTCCCTGGTGGCAAGATTTATGCTTTCCCCACCCTTTAGATGCACGGCTGTTCCGTCAGGACGGATAATGGCGAAATCATCCGCGCCGGTATGGTCAATTTCGTTAATCAGCGCCTCATATTGAGTTTCAAAATCCATAGAACGCACATCCCGCTGGTTTGCCAGTTCATAGAGCGTATTAAGCCGGGAATTGATGGATTCCGCCACCAGCGCCGCCGCGACTTCTGCCTGGCTTAACATTGAAGATTCCGCCTCCTGTCTCAGCACTCTGGTCGTGATAGTGAGCGCAATGAATCCCATACTGAGCGCAACCACCAGTACGACAAGACTAATAAATAGCACAATACGTTTCGCTATGGTCATAGCAACCTCCATAATTTAATTGAACCAGTCTTAAGCTGCCTACGAAAAATATAACATCATTCTAGCCCCTGCACTGGGAATGTTAATGGAGAAAAGGAAAAATCTTTCGATCCCTGTAGGTGTGGAGACTGGTCAAATGAGCGGCGGCTCGCTGATCTCAAGCGTCCTGTAAGTCCTTGCCGAAGGTAGATGGCAAGACGATACTGCTTATCAGTACGTTTGTAGACGTGATACGGCCCCGCAGCTCTTGGTGTGGCGCGGCGGATACCCGCACGTCGTCGTGAAACACTCTGCCTGTCCGCCGCGTTACAACGGCGCAGTCGCCTTCTACAAAGCGGGCGGAAGCGTCCCCACAAGCCGCAAAGAGCTGGCCAACACCAAACCGCTCACCCGCTCGCGGGAGATACTCACTTTCAAGGATGCGCAGCCGAGCCAGATGCTCTCCGCCGCGCTGTGCCGGGAGAACGAGAAGGGCAGACTGGGGACGCCTTCATTGATACAGACGCGGGTAACAGCCGAGGCGGACGGAAAACGGCGCGGCGGGCCGGCGGTTCTCCCTGACGGCGGGGCCGCGGACGCAGCGGCGGTCAGCCGCCCCGTTCCCCTAACCCGCGGCAACATTCGCTTTACCGCGCCCCTGTAGGTATAAACCGCTTTACGCTTATCACGGCATGGGATATACTCTGTGCAGGCTTGGCAACAGTTATTGGCCGATACAGTGTACACTAAAAGACGCTAAGTTAAGGAGAATGGTATGGGACCGCCTGAACTGGGCATTTTATGCGTATTTTTAGGACTGCCCGCAATTACGCTCGGTTTTGTGTTGGGCATGAAGTACCTGAACAACAAAAAGTTAGAGATTGAAAAAGAGATGCAACAGAATAAAATTAAGTTATTGGAAGAAGAAAACAAGAAGTATGACAATATCATAAAAAACTCATAAGACCGGCAGCGCGGGTGCGCTGCTGTTTTTTATGTAAACTTTACCGCCGTGCCATAGGCTATTACTTCAGCGGCGCTTTGCATGACCGATGACGAGGCATACCTTATATTGACAACACCATCAGCTCCCATTGCTTCAGCTTCCTCAGCCATTCTTTTAGTGGCTAACGCCCTCGCCTCATTCATCATCTTATTATAGGTTTTTAACTCCCCGCCGAGCAATGATTTTAATGCCTGCGTTATGTCTCTCCCCAGATTGGTTGATTGAATTGTGCTTCCCTTTACAAGCCCAAGTGTTTCCAGTTCTTTTCCAGAAATGTAATCAGTATTTACTAAGATCATCTTCTTCTCCTCTTTTAATTTCATTAATTCGTTCAACCAGCACCATAACAGTTACTACGGTTATGATAACTGATATAGCTATGGCAATACTTTTAATGATATTAGATACATCTAGTTTAGCTAAAGTGATTGCGCCTACTATATAATAACCAATAAGGCATATTGCCACGATAACAGGCGCTATACTTTTATTCACATGCCTTCTCATAACGGTTCTCTCACAATCCATTTGTTATAATCCTCCAATGGAATGTATAACACCATGTTCCTCACGGGGAAACGGCGCTTGCTAACGGCGGCGGCTTACGTTGCGCTGTTTACAGCCGTCGGGGATGATACAGCGAGAGCAGAACGGGCTGACCGGCTGACAAATGCCCTGGCCATAACGCACCAGCAGAGCGTTAATCGGTTTCCAGTGCTGCTTGGGCAGTACCTCCCGCAGGGCAAGCTCGGTTTGGTCAGGGCTTGACGTGGATACCCAGCCGCGCCGGTTGCTGATGCGGTGTACATGGGTATCAACGCAGATGCCGTCCATGTCAAAGGCTTCAATAAGCACGAGGTTTGCGGTTTTCCTGCCCACGCCGGGTAATTCAAGCAAAGCGTTCATGTCCGCCGGAACCGCGCCGTTGTACTGATTCACCAGAATAGCGGCGATCCGCTTGAGGTTCATCGCCTTAGTTCGGTAAAACCCTGCCGGATAAATGAGGCGGGCAACCTCATCTTCCGGGATAGGCAGGAGAGCCGCGGGCATGGGCGCTTTCTCCAGCAGCGCCCTAGAAGCGACTAGTGTAACCGCGTCTTTGGTACGCAGGCTCAGTACGGTCGAAGCAAGCACTGCCCACGGGTCTTGTTTGTAGCGTTCCGCCACTGTTGTTACCGAAGGCACTGTTGTTACTGTCTCATCGTGGGCTTTCAAGCCATCACGCCACCGCTCCAGCGCCGAGATTACTCCGTCCCAATCAGCGTTTGTCATTCCTTATGCTCCATGTTATGTTTCCGCTTCTTTACACATTCGTTCAACAGGTACTCAATCTGACCGTTGACAGAACGAAATTCAGCGTCAGCCCATGCCGCCAATTCTACCCAAAGCGCGTAGGACAGGCGCAGAGGTATCTGCTTTTTCTTATCGCCGCCTGCGCCGCCTTCAACAGCGGCGTCGCTTTGCTCACTCATCACGCCTCACTAGTAGATGCTACCGCTATTGACCACCGGCTGAGTATCCTTGTTGGAACAAAGCACTACCAAAAGGTTACTCACCATAGCGGCTTTCCGCTCCTCGTCAAGCTGTATGATGTTCTTGTCGCTGAGCTTGGCAAGAGCCATCTCCACCATGCCAACTGCTCCATCCACGATAATCTGCCGTGCGTCAATCACTGCCGCCGCCTGCTGGCGCTGGAGCATTGCCGCCGCAATCTCCGGCGCGTAGGCAAGCTGGGTAATCCGCGCTTCTTCGATACGCAGGCCCGCCACATCGACCTTAGTCTGAAGCTCGTTACGCAGTTGGGCGGCAATCTCCTGACTGCTCCCGCGCAGGGACTTTTCACCATCCGCCTCGCCCGGAACGTCGTAAGGATAGCGGTTGACCGTGTTCCGCAGGGCCGCGTCGCTCTGTATTGACAGGAATTCCTCATAGTTATCAACGCTAAACGCCGCTTTCGCGGTGTTTACTACCCGCCAAATGACAACAATGCCAATGATGATGGGGTTTCCCTGCAAGTCGTTTATCTTTTGTTCTTTATTATCAAGCGTTTGCATCTTTAAGGAGATAGCACCCCCCGACTTTACCAGTGGATTCACGAAAAAGAAGCCCGGACCATTCAGCGTACCGTAGTAATTCCCGAACAGTACGAGTACATGGGCTTCGTTTGGCTTTAGCACCTTTAGGCCCTTATACAAAAACGGCCCGATGAGGCAGATATAGACGAGCGTCAGCACGAGTATGACCGGCGGTATATCGTCGCCAAAGCCTATAAAGCCCCACACAAGCAGCCCTGTCGCCGCCAGCATCAGCGCGGTGTTTATCACCAGCACTACCATCCCGCTCAGGCGTGAAGCGGCCTTTTCATTCACGCCACTGTCCGTACCATGTGCGGGCGTACCGTTTTCACTCATCATCCCATCCTCCTTGAAGTTGATATAGTATATATCTAATATCAATATGATATAGGTAATATATCGGCAAGCACAGAACATTGTCAAGTGAATGATGTTAACTTGTTCCAAAGCCGCTTCTGTAGCTAACCATGTCCGCTTTGACAAGCTCACCCGCCGAATCAGACGCCCGGCCTCTGGCGCCCACTGTTACCAAGTACGCGGACTAATCTTCTGGTCAAAACATCCGTGTTAATCCATATAATCCATGAAAATCTGGAGAAAAAAGCTTTGCTTTGATACGGAGACAATTTTGTTTGAGGCGGAGACAACTTTGTTTATGGCGGAGACAATTTTACCTGATATGGAGACAACTTTACTTGAGGCAGAGACAACTTCATCTGATACGGAGACAATTTTACTTGAGACGGAGACAACTTTACTTAAGGCAGAGACAATGTTATTTGAGGTGGAGACAACTTCATTTGAGGCGGAGAACATTGGGTTTGGGACAGAGCAAATGGGGTTAGAGGCTAAACTAAAAAGCCCCTATATCCTTGTGTGTAAGAAGGATTAGGGGCCAATGTTCTAGTTCGACGCGGCAATCGCGGCTTCACGCTCTTTTAGCCAGCGCGTGTATGCGGCGCGGTACTCGTCATTGCTCATGGGTTTGGCGAGGAGGCGTACGCCCTTAAAGCGGAATGGCGGGATGCCAAAGGGCGCGTACTGCGGCTCAAACGGGTCGATCCTGCTGGCGACATAGCCGTAGGTGTCTACTGAAAACGGAACGGCAAGCGCGTGGTTGATGGCGAAGGCTTCAGCCTCAGCAAGGGCGGTGTAGCGCGGAACAACGTCGGCAATAGCCCGCCCCAGTTCTTGCAGGCGCATGTATTCGGTCGTCAGCGCCTGAGTCGCGGCGCTCTTGTTTATGGCGGGCTTGCCGTCAACAGCTTTTGACTCATCCTGATACATGAAGTTGTAGGCGTTATCCCGCGCTACAAAAGGTGTAATCCATGTTTCAGGGTCAACATAGCCCGCGCCGCAGTTGCACTTCATAAAGGCGTACTTGCCGGAGCGACGGATTGACTGCAGAAAGCCGGTGGATGGCCCTGCCTCAAGTATGATGTCGATGTAATCCGTGCCGAGCAAGGCTTCCAGCTGCTGTTCCACAAGCTGACACTCCTTGTCCCAGTTCGCCACTGCCGGGTTATAAGGCATGAGTATCTTAATCGGGAACGTCGCGCCCGCGGCCCGCAGTTCCGGCATTGCCCGCGCCTTATACTCAAGCGCCTGTGCCGGTATAAAGCTGTCCCGGTCTGAAATAGGCTTGAGCGCCGGATACTGCGTGTAGTCCTTGCCAGCGGCAACAGCGAATGCGACCGGCGTTATGCTATTGTTAATCAGCGACTCCGGTGCGTCAGGCGCCAACACTGAAAGCGCCCGCAGTCGATCAAGCGCGTAAAATAGTGACTGGCGGAAGTTCTCGTTATTAACCGCGATAAGCCAGTTATCCGGCTCATACGCCGCGTCAAAGCGCGGCTCAAAGTTAAACAGATAAAAGTAGGAGTAAGAGCGATCCGGCGGGCTATTCCGCACAAGGTCTTTGGTTGCGGGATTGCTCAGCCATTGGGTTACCAGCTCTGAATTGATCGTGGCATTCTCAACCTCGCCCCGCTGAAACATCACCGGCGACAAGCGTGCGGCCTCAGCGTTGTAGGTGTACTCCAGCTTGTCGATGAACACATGAGCCTTGTCCCAATAGGCCGGGTTCTTAACATAGACCCGCTCCTGCTGAGGCTTATGATTCGCAAGAAGGTAAGCGCCATTGTATAGAAGATTTTCGTTGCTAATGCCAAAGCTGATGCCTTGCTGGTCAAGGAAGGGCTTATACACCGGCATATACGGGCCATTGGATACGACGCTAAGGTAGTAACTGACGGGGCGTTCAAGCGTGTATTGCAGGGTATAGGTATCCAGCGCCTTTACGCCAATGTCGTTGAGGGTGAGGCTCAGGGAAGCGGGGTCAATGTTCTTCGCCGCATAGTAGTCTTCCACCGCCCTGTACTCACCGGCTTTAACCGCGTTATCCGCGACCATGCGGGTTCCGCTCTGCTCGTAATACTCGTGGGCGTTCTTGACGTAACCGTCATACAGGCCAAAGTGCGCCCCGTTCGATGCCTCCACAATGTAGTGAGCCGTGCTTACCCAGTCGTTAGCGGTTACATCCGCAATCGTCTTGCCGGTATGATCGACCCACTTAACGCCCTGCCTGATCGTGAAGGTCCACACCATCAGGTCATCGCTGTGTTTCCAGCTTGTCGCCAACGCGGGCTTAATCACGCCGTACTTGTCATACTCGATCAGGGTATCGACGAGGTTTGCGTAGGCAGCCCAGTCGTTACCGTTTGCGGTAAGCAGATAGTTGTAGGTAGAGACCTCGCCTGAATACAGGCTCCGGTACACTACGTCGCTACTACTCGCGGGGGCGGCGTTTCTGCTGCCCGAGGCGAATACCGGCGCGGCAAGCATGAGCAGCGCCGCTGTTAGTAAGATCTTCTTCATAATAAACACCTCTGTAAAAAATCCTCACCACGCAAGCCACTGATCTGCTTCTGTACAGTAACGTCAAGGGCCATTGTTGGTTCACCGGCAATAGTAGTTCACAGGACTGGACTAAGGCAAGCACGACGCCAACGCGCTGAAGCCGCGGGACTAGGCTCAGGCAAGCGACGCCTACGCGCTGAAGCTACAGGACTAGGCTCAGGAAAGCGACGCCTACGCGCTGAAGCTGCGGGACTAGGCTCAGGAAAGCGACGCCTACGCGCTGAAGCTGGCCGCCGGAACATTGGCGCGGAAAGTTCGGCAGGCGTTCTTGTCCGCTTTCCCGCAGTAACACTATTGCCTTTTGAAAACCAGTATCTGTTTTGTATTCATCATTTGGAGAGAGAAACTAATCGTTATGATTTATCTATGTATGCTTAAAACAATGGCGGACAAAAAGTATATCGAACATTCCAATAGATTTGTTTTATTTATCCAAATACCGCAGGGATTAGGCAGACGTTCTTTTCTATTGATAGTATATACAATGTTATTACGCTGAAAATCATTGCTGTGTATTCCATCTATATATCCAATGGATTCTTTATCTCCTATTTTATATTTGCTAACCCATGTATTAATACATTGCCCTTTTTAATATGCATAAATAGTTTTATTTCTAAGAGAAATGTTATGAGCGTCAAATACATCTTTTTATTTGTGTTCCACATCTTAAAACCAATAGGGATTTTTCAAGTAGCTCGAACAGTCGCGGCTATTCGCACTGCGCGAGGCATTGCATAAGGTACTGACGATCAAGTATAGTGAGCAACAATATTTTCACAGCAAGGAGTTAATATGAACCCCATGAAGGCAATTGAACTTGAAAAAACATTCAATCCAAAAGAGTTTGAGGATAGAATCTATGCCCAATGGAAAGCAAGCGGCGCATTTAAGCCGGAGGCAGCGCCGGTAACGGCGCCGGCTCCTTATGTCATTGTTATCCCGCCGCCTAACGTTACGGGCATACTGCATCTGGGGCATGGGCTGAACATCAGTCTGCAAGACATCATCATCCGCTTCCACCGTATGCGGGGCGAACCAACGCTGTGGGTGCCTGGCACTGATCACGCGGGCATTGCCACGCAGAACGTGGTCGAGAAGCGACTGCGGGCAAGGGGGCAGAGCCGTCATGAGCTGGGACGGGAAAAATTTGTTGAGGAAACATGGAAAGTGAAGGCGGAACACCACGCCATCATCACGCGCCAACTTGAGCGCATTGGCGCGAGCGTGGACTGGGACCGTGAGCGTTTCACCTTCGACGAAGGACTGTCAAAAGCAGTGCGTGAGGTCTTTGTTACCCTTTACGAGCGCGACCTGCTCTATAAGGGTAACTATCTGGTGAACTGGTGTTCGTCCTGCGGAACCGCGCTTGCCGATGACGAGGTGGAACACGAGGAAGTGGCTGGTACGATGTATCACCTGCGCTACCTGCGTCCTGAGGGCGGTTTTATCGAACTGGCGACCACGCGGCCTGAGACCATGCTGGGCGATACCGCAGTGGCGGTTCATCCTGACGACGAGCGTTACCGCGACCTCATCGGCAAAACCGTGCAACTGCCCCTCTGCGACCGCGCCATCCCTGTTGTGGCTGACACCTATGTTGACCGCGCCTTTGGCACTGGTATTGTCAAAATCACGCCGGCGCATGATCCCAATGACTGGGAAGTGGCAAAGCGCCACGATCTGCCGCTCATCAACATACTCACGCCGGATGGCCGACTGAACGACGCTGTACCTGAAAAGTATCGCGGCTTGACCGTAAAAGAAGCGCGGGAGGCTGTGCTTGCAGACCTCAAGGCTGAGGGCCTCTATATAAAAGAAGAAAACATCAAACACGCGGTGGGGCATTGCTACCGCTGCCAAACCGTGATTGAGCCGTTTCTCTCCGAGCAATGGTTTGTGCGTATGAGGCCCTTGTCGGAAAAGGCGCTGGCAGCGTGGCAGCGAGGCGAACTCGCCTTTCACCCGCGCAAGTGGGAGAACACCTACCGGCGCTGGCTGGAGAACATCCGCGACTGGTGTATCAGCCGCCAGCTCTGGTGGGGACATCGCATCCCTGCTTGGTACTGCGCGGACTGCGGCAAAACCATCGTGTCCCGCGACGACATAAGCGTCTGTCCCCACTGCGCTTCCGCCAATGTCGCGCAAGACCCGGATGTGCTTGATACATGGTTCTCAAGCTGGCTCTGGCCATTTTCAACCCTCGGCTGGCCTGAAGAAACAGACGACATGGCAGCCTTTTACCCTAACACCGCGCTCATCACTGGCTATGACATACTCTTCTTCTGGGTATCGCGCATGATCATGGCCGGGTTGGAGTTCACCAATAAAGCGCCATTCCGGGACATCTTTCTCACCGGCCTGATCCGCGATAAGCAGGGGCGCAAGATGAGCAAGAGCCTCGGCAACGGCCTTGACCCGCTTGATCTGGTGGATGAATTCGGCGCTGACGCGCTTCGTTTTACGCTGGCGTTTATGTGCGCTCAGGGGCAGGACATACTCATTGACAAGGAGGCGTTTAAACTGGGGTCGAAGTTTGCAAACAAGGTCTGGAACGCCAGCCGCTATATCCTGATGAATCTTGAGGGACGCACGCTCGTTGCCGTCAACACCTTTTCACCCGCTGACCGCTGGATATATACCCGCCTCAACACGGCGGCCAAAGCCATGAGCGACGCTTTTCTGTCATACCGTTACAACGACGCCGCCAGCGCCGCCTACGAGTTCTTCTGGAACGATTTCTGTGACTGGTACGTTGAGGCAACAAAGCTATCGCTGCGTGCGGGAGACGGCGCCGAGAAAGACCGCGTTACCTCGGTACTCCTGGACGTGCTTGCCCAATCCCTGGGCTTGCTGCACCCGCTCCTTCCCTTTGTTACTGAGGCGATTCACGAAAAATTGCCAAACAGCGCCGGTTTGCTCATCAGCGCTGCGTATCCGGCCTATGACGAGGCTCGCGCTGACATTGAGGCTGAACAGAACTTCGGTTTCTTGCAGGAACTGGTGCGTATGATACGAACTCTCAAGAGCGAATGTACGATCCCTACCGATAAGAAAATACCGGCGCTTGTGCGTTTCAGTGCTGGAGACACGCGGGCGGCGTTTCTGCGGGAACAGGCCGAGCTTGGCAAGCTGCTTGCCGGCATTGCTGACCTGCGTATCGAAGAGGCCATTGAACGGCAGGACGACGCAAAGGCCGGCGCTATCACGCTGCTGGGCTCGGGCTTTGAGGCATTTGTGTTCGTGGTCGAGGCGGTTGACCTTGCTTTTCTCAAGCAGAAGTTCACCAAGGAGCTTGATAAGGACAAGAAGTTTATCAAGGGCTTGGAAGCCAAGCTCAGCAACAATAGCTTTGTTAAAAACGCGCCGCAGGAACTGGTCGCCGCTGAAAAAGCTAAACTGGACGAGGCCCTGAAGCGGACAGCTAAGTTGGAAGCCTACATCGGTAATATGGCTTGCTCGTGATAGATAGTCCGCGAAAGCCTTTCTCAGCGGCAGCTTGTGCCGAGGCAATTCAGCGCCGCAGTTCGCGGACTTTTTAGTAAAGCCCTTAAACCGGAGGAAATATGACATCAGAAGAAATGTTCCGTTTAAGCGGAACCCATCTTGCGCCTTACATCCAGCTTGCCTCAGCCTTGATTGGCAAGGTCAGGGAAGGCGGCGGCAATATGTTCAGGCACCAGATCGATACTATGGGCATACTCATTGACTATGGCTACGTTGATTCGGTACTGCTCAAGGCGTCGCTTGTGCATGATCTCATTGAGGACGTACCCGAATTTAACCATAACCTGCTCATGGTTGTTGACTACGAAGGCCCCTCAGTCTACGACTTGGTGCTTGAGGTAACGCGCTTCCCCAACGAGACTAAGCCGGTGTTTCTCACGCGGATTCTAGAAACCGGCTCGCATCAGGCCAAAATCCTCAAGGTTGCAGACCGCATCTCCAACATGATCGCGCTTGGCTTTGTGGTGAAGACTGAGTTCATCGACCGCTACACCAAAGAAACCGTGAGATACATCTATCCCATCGCTGCGGAGGTAGACAAAGCCATGCTATCCGAGCTGGAAGCTCTGGTTGAGTCCCGCGAAAAATACGTCGAGGCTCTGACCAAATAGGCCGATTGTCGCCGCATAGGAAACCCTTACAGAAGCTTCGCATCTCCCGTAAGACTTTCAGAACCAGCTATACGCCTCTCCTTGTCCAAGTCCTCCCTTGTAGTGATAAGCCTCTGACTCGCGGTGATAGAAAAACCTTTGTACACAATGATAGAACGTTCATACGTGGTGATAGAACCTTTATATATGCGCATAGGACGTTCATATATGCGCATAGGACGCTCATACATGCGCATAGGACGCTCATACATGCGCACATAACCTTTATATATGCGCATAGGACGTTCATATATGCGCATATAACATTTATATGTGCGCATAGGACGATCATATATGCTTATAAAACTTTATATGTGCGCATAGGATGTTCATATATGCGCATAGAACGCTCATATATGCGCATAGGATGTTCATATATGCGCACATAACGCTCATATATGCGCATAGGATGTTCATATATGCGCACATATACGCGACAACCCTCTATCGGTAAATGGCGGTAGCTGCAGGGCTTGTTCAAGAAGACTCGCGGGGCGGCAGCCGGATATATGCGCGCTTTGCAGGCGCTCTGTTGTTTACCGGTTTATACTAAGCGGTCTTTGTCTATATCCCAACGCCTAAACGCAGGGGGTTCACAACGGTTTTGATAAAACGCTTTGTGAGTAATGCGGTTGGTCAGTGCCTGCGGTTAAAAATACAGGCGCAGGATGATGCCTTGATCATAGTTGCCAAAGCCACGTCCAAAGATGTTCATACCGCCTAAGCGCCGGGTGTCTTCCTTAACCCCAATCCTCACTTCAATGGAATGATGATCAAGAATGGCGATGTCCTGAAGCGTAACATCTGAAATCTGTACGCCATCGACAAAAGCCCCTTCGTTGGTAACGCTCCAGTGCTTCAAAAGACCATACCGGGAGCCTCCGAGCTTCCACCATGAGGGTGTGAAGGTTCCTCGCTGGTCGCCGAAGTCTCCGGGTGATGTCCATGAGCCGATTTCAACGTTGTTGACCCAGACTGTAATGTCTGAAAGCTGGTTTTTGTTGGTTCCGGGTGTTTCGGAAGAAAGTTCAGCGGAAATTTCGAGCTTTTGTGTTTTCCGGCTGTCGTAAAAGGCATTGTTGGGGAACTGGTACTCAAGATAACCGCTTCCGCACCATAGGAGTCCGGCTTTTATCCGGTCGGGGTTAAGGAAAGAGTCAGGCGTATCCAGATAGCCGATGATACGCTCTGAGGAACAGAGGCCGCAAGGCGGGTTTACGGAGCATTTGGTGAAGACGCCGATGGGCATCTCCACGTCAATGCTGCTTTTTGGATCGTTTTTTTCTTCCGGGAATTTGACTAGTATCTCGCTGAACGCGGTGTGGCACAGCTTCTGGGTGCCTTTGGTTCCTTTTGTCTTGTTGCTGACAATGAGACCAGCCCCTTCAAGGATACCGATGTTGGTTGCCACGTTTGACTGGGGCAAATGTAAGAGTTCCGCCACATCATTCACATTAAGCGTTTGCCGGCACAAGACGTTGAGTATCGTGATCCGCTGTTCAGAGGCGAGCGCCTTGAGTTTGGCAAGATCAGCAACTGCGTCAACAACGAGTATCTTGTTTGTATCCATGAGTCAACCTATCATAAAAAGCTGATATAGTAAAAGTCCTTACCATAAGACTTATCCTTTTTCTATCCTACACTGTTCCAATTCCTTGAGACGAGCCGCGTCTACTTTGATATGCAGGTTTTTCTCCTGTGTTGGCAGCACCAGTCCTTTGGGCCCGTCTTTGGCGCGGCGCAAGAATTTAACCGGGGTATAGAAGAGATCGCCTTCGCCGTTGTTCCGGCCTTTGGAGTAAAAGATAGCGAGGTTTCCCGCGTCAAGCAGTATGTCCAGCGGCACGGTTTTGCCGGAACGTTGTTTGATGAACACATACGAGCCTGGGTAATCGCGGGCGTGGAGCCAGATGTCGTTGCCTTTGACATGGCGGCGCAGCAAGGCGTCGTTTTCCGTGGCGTCGCGTCCAACGATGATGAGCCAGTCGTTACGGCGGAAGGAAAGGCCAGGGCGCTTGCGGTCTGCGTCGTTTCCCTTGCCCTTGATTGACGGAGTTCCACTGGTCTTGAGCCGTTTGTTCAGGGCAAGCGGGTTACTTTCGGCGAGCAGGCTTTCCAAGGTACGTTCAAGCCGCGTAAGTTCCTTTTCGCCAGCCTCGATCTCGGCGCATATCTCGGCAAGGCCATTCTTTGCCTTGCGATAGTGCTCGTAATACTGTTCAGCGCTCGCGGTTGGACCTTTGCGGGTGTCCAGTTTTATCCGCACCGTTTCGCCATTGTAAAAGTTCTCGGTTTCAAGCCATTCATCAGCTTTATGAATAGAAGCAAGGTTCGCCAGAATAAGGTCGCCATACTCTTTCAGACGCTCTGAAGTCTCGTAATCCACTTTCTTGAAACGCAGTTTTTCCAGCGACGCCTGTAAACGGGCAATGCTTCCTTCAAAGTTCCTTCGCGCTTGTTCTCGCAGGGCGTCAAGGGAGAGTGCGCCGCCTTGTTCCGCGTACCATGCGTCAATCTTTTCGTTAAAGGTCTTCTTGCCGCCGGTATCCGGGAGTTCCCGTACCTCGTATTCCTTTGTCCGCGCACTTGAGGTTTGCGCCATGGCCTCCTCTGGCGCGTAATGGCCGCCGCTTACCTCCCCGCGTTTGGGAAGCCGGCGCATGGCGTCAAGCACTGCGCCTGTCTCGTCGGTTACCACCACATTGGCCGCGTTTGACCAAAGCCTGATGTACAACTGATACTGGTTTGTTCCCCGCTTCACCATGATACGCACTATACGGTTATCGCCCAGTTGGGTTGCCTCCTCGATCCAGCCGTTCACGATACGGGAATTGAGAAATTCCGCAAAACGCAGCGGTTTATCGTTTCGCGGAATACTGTTAAATGTTTCGTGAATCCGGCACGCGCCTGGGGACAGTGCGATGAGTATGGTCTTGCTCTCGCCTCTGCCGTGAACCCTCAGCGCCAGCACATCATAGGTAGTCTGTATCGCCTTCTGTATCTGGAAACCGCTCAGGTTCAGCTCAGACAGAATCAGGTTGATTTCCTTATAGTTAAGTGACAATGTAGCCTCCGTTGTGTAGTGTACCATGTGTTTGTGGATTCTGCTGGCTTGCGATTTAGAGCAAAAGATTTTATATATGAAACTATGAATAAGCAATATAAGCAGTGGTGGAAAGAAGCGGTGGTCTATCAGATCTATCCGCGCAGTTTCAAAGATTCGACCGGTTCGGGCGTGGGCGACCTCAATGGTATCACGGAAAAACTTGATTACCTCAAAGAACTGGGAGTTGACGTGCTATGGTTATCGCCGATCTATGAATCCCCTAACGTGGATAACGGCTATGACATCAGCGATTATCAGGCGATTAGCCACGAATTCGGCAACATGGCGGATTTCGACCGTCTACTTGCGGCGGCGCATGAACGCGGCCTCAAGATTGTCATGGACCTTGTGGTGAACCATACGTCCAGTCAGCATAAGTGGTTTATCGAATCCCGCTCCTCACGCAACAACCCCAAGCGCGACTGGTATATCTGGCGCGACGGTGCTGATGGTGGTGTGCCGCCGAACAAACTCGGCAGCGTGTTTTCTGGCTCTGCCTGGGAGAAGGACGCAGCCACAGGGCAGTATTACCTGCACCTCTTTGCCAAAGAACAGCCTGACCTTAACTGGCGCAACCCTGAAGTACGCGGCGCCGTGTTCAGCATGATGAGGTGGTGGCTCGATAAGGGCATTGACGGGTTCCGCATGGACGTGATCAACCTTATCGGCAAGCCGGACGAGGCGCTGGCCATAAGCGGAACGCCGGTTGACGCAAGCCCCAACGACAAGCTCACGCACAGCTACCTTCAGGAGATGTACCGCGAGGCGCTTTCGCATTACGACATGATGACTGTTGGTGAAACTCCCGGAGTTACCGCCAGCGCCGCCCGGCAATTTGCGGGTTTTGACACGGAAGAGCTTAACATGGTGTTCCAGTTTGAGCTTATGGGCGTGGACGCTGACCCCAAAACCTACAAATGGAACCAGAACCGCTATCGCCTTAGCGATGTGAAAAGAATTATGAGCAAGTGGCAGACCGAACTCTACGGCGCGGCATGGAACAGCCTGTATTGGAACAACCACGATCAGCCACGGGTCGTGTCCCGTTTTGGCGACGATTCCTGCGCGAAGCGCCGTGTCAGAAGCGCCAAGATGCTTGCCACATGCCTCCATCTGATGCAGGGAACGCCCTATATCTATCAGGGGGAAGAGCTAGGCATGACGAACTTCCCCATACAAAGCCTTGACGATATACAGGATGTGGAATCACTCAACGCCTATCGTGAGCTGGTCAGTGAATGTAAGGTTTTCAGCCATGAGCAGATGATGGCGGCCATCAGGAAAAGTGGGCGGGACAACGCTCGAACTCCCATGCAGTGGGACAAGACCGCCAATGCTGGCTTCACGACCGGCGCTCCCTGGCTTGCGGTTAACCCGAACTACGTCGAAATAAACGCTGAGGCTCAGGTGCAAGACCCGGCGTCGGTGTTTTCTTATTACAAGAAGCTGATCGCCCTGCGGAAGCAGTATCCAATCATCGTATACGGTGATTACGAGCTATTATTGCCTGACGACGAGCGTCTTTTTGTGTATCACCGGCGTTTTGAAGGAAAAGCCCTGCTGGTGTTCTGCAACTTCAGTGGCGAGACCTTGCCCCGTCCGCCGGGGATGGGCTTTGGCCGGGGCAGTCTGCTCATCAGCAACTACGCTGAAACCGAGCTTGCCGCTGCTCTGGTTCAACCTTGGGAAGCAACGGTGTATCTAGCCTAAACGCGGTGAGGGACATCCCGCCCGCCGTATTCACATTCGCCCATAGAGGTTTTCAGGGCGAAGTTTCTTAAGATGCCGCCGTTGGCAGGCATCCTGAATACATCCGGGCCTTGACTCTTTTTTAGCATATCTCTATTGTATAGATACAAATTTACTGATTCGGGGGTATTTATGAAGATTGGTATTAATGGCTTTGGCCGTATCGGACGTATGGTGTTTCGCGCCGCTGTTGCGAACTTCTCTGATGTTGAGATCGTGGGCATCAACGATCTTCTTGAACCGGACTATCTCGCATATATGCTCAAGTACGATTCCGTGCATGGGCGCTTCAAAGGCGACATCGCGGTTGAGGGCAGTACCCTTATCGTGAACGGCAAGAAGATTCGGCTTACCGCCGAGAAAGACCCGGGCGCACTCAAGTGGGGCGATGTTGGGGCTGACATTGTGATCGAGTCGACCGGTCTCTTCCTCACCCAAGAGAAGGCTGAACTGCATATCAAGGCCGGAGCCAAGAAGGTAATCCTGTCAGCGCCGTCCAAAGATGACACGCCGATGTTCGTGTACGGTGTCAACGATAAGACCTATGCTGGACAGCCCATCATCTCTAACGCTTCGTGTACGACGAACTGCCTTGCGCCGCTTGCCAAAGTTATTGACGATTCCTTTGGGGTCAAACGCGGTCTTATGACCACGGTTCACGCGGCAACCGCTACTCAGAAAACTGTTGACGGTCCTTCCAACAAAGACTGGCGCGGTGGACGCGGCATCCTTGAGAACATCATCCCTTCCTCGACCGGCGCGGCTAAGGCTGTGGGCAAGGTGCTTCCTCACTTGAACGGCAAACTCACCGGTATGTCGATCCGCGTTCCCTCGTCTGACGTATCGGTTGTTGACCTCACGGTGGAACTCAACAAAGCCGCCAGCTATGACGAGATTTGCAAGGCGGTAAAGGCCGCTAGCGAAGGCGAACTTAAAGGTGTAATTGGCTACACGGAAGACTCTGTGGTTTCCACGGACTTCCGCGGCGAAGTCTGCACCTCAGTGTTCGACGCCAAGGCCGGTATCGCGCTTGACCCGACCTTTGTGAAGCTCGTGGCGTGGTACGACAACGAGTGGGGCTACTCCAACAAAGTTGTTGAGATGGCTCGCGTCATCAGCAAGTAAGGGTTGCTGAACAGGGACTGGGGCAAGCCCCCAGTCCTTTCATTATGGAACTTAGTACCTATGTTCTGTATCACGGTACATTCACATCATCAATCTATCAAACTAATCTCTTAATACATGGAGGTATATATGGCTACTATCAAAACTATTAAAAGTGTTGACCTGAAAGGCAAAAGGGTCATCATGCGGGTCGATTTCAACGTACCGATGAAAGACGGTGTTGTGCAGGACGATACTCGTATCGTCGCGGCGCTTCCCACCATCAAGTACATCTTAGAACAGGGCGTGAAAACCCTGACTCTGATGAGCCACCTCGGTGATCCGAGTAAGGATACCAAGAAAGCCAAAGAAAAGGCCGAAAAAGACGGCAAGGCGTTTGACGAAGCCAAGTACATCGCGGGTAAGCACCGCATGAAGCCTGTGGCTGACTACCTCGCTGCCAAGCTGGGCAAGCCGGTTGTGTTTGCGGGCGAGGATGGCTGCTATGGCAAGAAGGCGTTCATCGACGGACAACCTGCCGGTACGGTCATAATGCTGGAAAACACTCGCTTTCATAAGGAAGAAACCGCGAAAGACCCTGCTGATCTCGACAAGCTGGCCAAAGAGCTTGCCACTTACGGGGATGTGTTCGTGAATGACGCCTTTGGTACTGCACACCGCGATCATGCCTCAACCGCGTCTATCGCCAAGTTTGTGCCAGTGTCGGTCGCTGGTTTCCTCATGGAAAAAGAGGTGAACTACCTCGACCCCATTGTTACCAGCCCGCAGAAACCGCTTGTGGCCATTATCGGCGGTGCAAAAGTGTCGTCGAAAATCGCGGTACTCGAAAGCCTGCTGAAGAACGCCAGCGCCCTCGTCATTGGCGGCGGCATGGCGTATACCTTCCTCAAGGCTCAGGGCCACAAGATCGGCAAATCCCTGGTTGAAGACGATCAGATTGACACCGCGAAGAAGATACTCGCCACCGCGAAGGAAGTCGGCGCGGAAATCGTATTGCCACTTGACCACGTTGGCGCCGAAGCCTTTGACGCAGCCGCGAAACCCATCGCCGTTGATGGCCTTGACCTGCCCGATAATCTTCTCGGCCTTGACGTTGGTCCCAAGACCCTCGCCAAGTACAAGGAAACCCTCGCTACAGCCAAGACTATAGTCTGGAACGGTCCGGTTGGCGTCTTCGAGTTCGACGCCTTTGCGAAAGGCACCGAGGAGGTGGCCAAGCTGGTGGCCGAAGCTACTGATAAGGGAGCTATCACGGTCGTAGGCGGCGGTGATTCAGTTGCGGCAGTCAATAAGTTTAAGCTCGCGGACAAGATGAGCCACGTCTCCACTGGCGGCGGCGCGTCTCTCGAACTGCTGGAAGGCAAAAGGCTCCCCGGTATCGAAGTTTGTAGAGGCTAGGGGACTTGCTCGAAATACTGAACGAAAGTTTTCAGAAATAAAGAATCCCCGCCGCAGAGCGACGGGGTTAAGGAGTAGTTTATGAGCAGACAATATTACATTGCCGGTAACTGGAAAATGCACAAAACCCGCGCTGAGGCTGCCGAGCTTGCCAAAACGCTTGTGTCCCAGCTTAAAGACGGAAAGCACAAGTACCTTGTGGCGCCCTCGTTTACGAGCCTTGAAACCGTTGCCGCTATTGTCAAGGGCAGTAACATCCTTCTGGGTGCGCAGAACGTGGCCGCCGAGGAACAGGGCGCACATACCGGCGAAGTCTCGGTGTTACAGCTCAAAGACCTGGGCGTACAGGTCGTGATACTAGGGCATAGCGAGCGCCGTCATACTTACAAGGAAGATGACGCGCTCATCAACAAAAAGGTGAAGCTCGCCCTCAAACACGGCTTTGACGTGATCCTCTGCATTGGTGAAACCCTTGAGGAGCGTGAGGCTGGTCAGGCCGAGGTGGTTTGCGAGTCCCAGACACTCTGGGGACTATCCAGCGTCAGTGCCACAGACCTCGCCAAAGTTACTATTGCCTACGAGCCAGTCTGGGCCATTGGCACGGGTAAAACTGCGTCTCCCGAAGACGCCGAGGCGATTCACGCCTACATCCGTAAAGTGATTGCCCGTCTCTATGGCGAAGACGCGGCTCAGAAGCTCGTCATCCAGTACGGCGGCTCGGTAAAGCCTGACAATGCAGCCCAGCTTATGGACAAGGAAAACATTGACGGCGCTCTTGTCGGTGGCGCGGCTCTCAAGCCTGACACCTTTGTCCCAATCGCCAAGTTTGCCTAGTCTAGAATCGGTTTTCGCGCAACATTTGCAACAAAAAAGCCTGCCCTCGGCGGGCTTTTTTGTTGCAGGTACAATGCAGGCTACCAGTAGCGATAACGTGATAGCCACCGGCATGTTCAGCAAAATAGGTAAGGCTGCTAAAGGCGCACGCCTCATCAAAGATTCTCCGGCTTGGAGAAAAGATTCTCCGGCTTGGAGAAAAGATTCTCCGGCTTGGAGAAAGTGTTCTCCGGCTTGGAGAAAAGATTCTCCGGCTTGGAGAAAGTGTTCTCCGGCTTGGAGAAAAGATTCTCCGGCTTGGAGAAAGTGTTCGGACTTGTGGAAGGGGTTACAGGACTTAATGGCATAGTAAATTCATCTAGAGAGTTTTCATCATGTTCTTCTAGTTTGCTGGAAACGAACTCTGCCGGATCGACCTTGTTGATTTTAACGCTCCCCTGCGTACTGGTAAACATTCCGCTTGTTCCATCAGGTATTATCAAAACCGCCGTAAAACCAACAGCATAGGAAGGCGGCACAACGGCACAAGAAGGGATGGGAAAGCTCTTGTTGAGCAGAAACTTTGTTGAGCAAGTTGAACTTTCAGTCCAAGGTACAAACCTCAACCTAAAGGCAGGGGCTTATTGACATTATCTCCCTATCAGCATACGCCAGACCGGGCAGAAAGAGCGTTTTTACGACCCGGTGTCCTCGTTCCATATACCGGTTTTGCGTATCTTTTGGTTACGGTAACGCACCAGTACCGAAGGGTTGCGGGTGGAGAGGTCTCTGATGTCTCGCGTCAGTATCTCTTTGATGAGGGCGGCGGTGGCGTCTGGATTGGTGTGAGCGCCGCCGGGCGGCTCTGGGATAACGCCGTTCACCACCTTGAACTCCAGCAGGTCTTCGCTGGTGATACGAAGCATTGCCGCCGCGTCCTTAGCCTTCGCCACATCACGCAAGAGGAGCGACGCGCCACCTTCAGGGCTGATCACCGAGTAGATGGCGTTTTCCAGCATATACACCTTATCGCCGACGCTGAGACCCAACGCGCCGCCTGAACCACCCTCGCCAATGATGACGCAGACAATCGGCGTTTTAAGCTGACTGAACTCCTTCAGGTTACGGGCGATTGCCTCACCAATGCCGCGCTCCTCAGCGCCAAGACCGGGATACGCGCCGGCGGTATCAACAAAGGTAACAATAGGACGATGGAATTTTTCCGCCTGCTTTGCCAGCCGCAGCGCCTTGCGGTAACCTTCAGGGTTCGCCATGCCGTGATTACGGCGCATATTTTCCTTGAGTGTGCGGCCTTTTTGGTTGGCGAGTATTGTAACCGGCTGTCCCTCAAGGAAACCCAGCCCACCCACAATAGACGGATCATCAGCAAAGTGCCGATCGCCGTGCAGTTCTATGAAGCCATCGAAAATATGGTGGATATAGTCAAGGGAGTATGGGCGCTCAGGGTGGCGGGCAAGCTCAACCCGCCGCCATGTTGCCTCCATACGGGACTCGGTCTGTATCTTTTCCTCAAGCTGGTCTAGCTCCTTTGTCGCGTCAAGCCCCGCCTCTAATACGAGTTTCTTCAGCTCCTCAAGCTTACTCCGCAGTATCACACTATTCATGCCAATCCTCCCAAAGTCTTTGATGGCGCTTTATGGAGCTCAATGAGTTGAGCGATGATATGCCGCTGTTCCTGTCGTTTAACAATGAGGTCAACAAAGCCCTTCTCAAGCTGGAATTCTGCCCGCTGAAACCCTTCTGGCAGAGACTGCCGTATTGTACCTTCAATGACACGGGAACCAGCAAAGCCAATGAGCGCACCGGGTTCGGCGAGCGTAATGTCAGCCAGCATAGCGAAAGATGCGGTAACGCCACCGGTGGTAGGATCGCACAGTACCACGAAGAACGGCACACCGGCTTTGTCGAGTTCGGCAACAGCGCTGGATGTCTTCGCCATCTGCAGCAGCGAGAAGATGCCCTCCTGCATACGCGCCCCGCCGGACGTAGTGTACAGCACCACTGGCAGTCGTTCCTCCGCGCCTTTGAGCAGTGCGCGAGTAACTTTCTCGCCAACAACTGAACCCATGGACCCGCCCATGAAATTAAAGGACATAAGCCCCAGTACCAGCGGCTTCCTCTCAATGGTACAAGTGCCGGTAATAACGGCGTCCTTCATTTGCGCCTTAGCTTCAGCCTCATCAAGCTTTGCCTCATAGCCAGCAAGCTCAATGGGGTTAAGCGAGCGCAGATTAGCGAAACATTCGACGAAAGAGCCTTCATCCGGCAGGTACTGGATACGCTCCGCTGGTTCCATGCGGTAGTGATGGCCGCAAGCGGGGCAGGTCTTGAGTGCGGCGGCAATTTCCTGCGCTGTATAATGCGCCCCGCACGATGGACAGGGCTGAGTAGTAGTGTCAGACATAAACGCCATATCTCCCTTTATTGTTATTACCACGCCTTTAGCGCGAATGTGCCAGACGCTTTGGGGATACACCATACCGCCGGCTTGTTCCAAACCTTGTTTCAAGGCGTAACTACAGCGTGGTTCGCTGCTACCTAGTCGTGTCTCCTTTTAAGGCGTACTGAACGTCTGTTTATAGTAGGCGTTACCGAAGTTGCCGGATCGAAACACGTTTTCTTCTATTATATACTGCTGTTCTTGCCGGTTCGTCTTAATGCCTTCGATACATAGCTCGCTCAGGGCGCGTTCCATGCGACGCAGGGCGCGGTCTCGGCTAGGCGCGTGGACAACGAGCTTCGCTACCATCGAATCGTAGTGCGGCGGCACAATGTAACCAGCGTAGAGGAATGAGTCAAAGCGGACACCGGGACCGCCGGGAACTTCCAGCCGCGTAATACGCCCTGGCGTCAGCGCATTGATACGGCACTCTATTGCCCAGCCGTTTATCTGCACAGCGGCTGGGTCGAGTTCCATACGCGCTTCAGTACAGGCGAGGATTTGCTCGCGGATAATGTCGGTATTGGTGATAAGCTCGCTCACTGGATGCTCCACCTGAATACGGGCGTTGACTTCCATGAAGTAGAAGGCGTTACCCTCAACCAAAAACTCGATAGTTCCCGCGCCCTGATACTTGAGTTCCTGAAATAGCCTTATCGCGCCCTTACTCATACGTTTACGCATTGCCGCTGTTACGCCCGGGGACGGGCTTTCCTCAATCAGCTTCTGGTGGTGCTTCTGTACCGAACAGTCGCGTTCACCCAGCACCGCCACCTTGCCATTACCGTCGGCGAGAAGCTGAAGTTCCACATGGCGAGGGTTCTCCAGAAAACGCTCAATGTACACTCGCTTGTCACCGAAGTTTGCCTCCGCTTCAGCAGCGGCAAGGGCAAAGTTTTCGGCAAGCTCAGCCTCTGTCCGCACAATACGCATACCTTTACCACCGCCACCAGACGCTGCCTTGATGATTACCGGAAAGCCTAGATCAAGCGCAGCCTTACACGCCGTGTCAGGATCGGCAATGGCAGTAGCCGTGCCGGGCGTTATTGGCAAACCGAACTCCTGGGCGGTCTTACGCGCCTGCACCTTGTCGCCAAGAAGGTCGATGACATCAGGGTCCGGCCCAATGAAGATGAGACCATTGTCGCGGACAAGGCGCGCAAAGGCTGCTGTCTCCGACAGAAAGCCGACACCCGGATGAATAGCGTCGCTATTGGTGTTTATCGCCGCCATCAGCAGGTTATCGCGGTTGAGGTAGCTCTGCGGAGACGGCGGCGGCCCTATACACACTGCCTTATCCGCAAGCCGGACGTGCAGACAGTCTTGGTCAGCTGTGGAGTATACCGCCACAGTCTTAATGCCAAGTTCCCGACAGGTTCTAATGATACGAACCGCGATCTCGCCGCGGTTCGCTATGAGCAAGCGTTTGATCATGTAAGGCGCTTAACCTCAAATAAGGACTGACCGTACTCAACAAGGTCGCCAGTAGCAACTTTGACTGCGACAATCTCACAGTCAAACTCAGCTTCGAGGCGGTTCATCATCTTCATCGCCTCAAGGATACAGAGCGTCGCGCCCGCCTTTACCTTTGTACCCGGTGTTACAAATGGCGGCGCGTCCGGCGTCGGCGTTGCGTAAAACGTTGCTACAATAGGGCTGTTTATCGACTCCGTTTTCGGCGCTGTACCCTGTGAGCTATGGTTCATTACTGCGTCAACTTCGGTCTGATTAAGCGCAATGCCTTCCGGTAGCTTCTCCAGCTTTGGTAAAGGAATCGCTCGTTTTGGCGGCAACGTTATCGCCGGCTTTTTCTCCGCAACAGATTCCGGCGCTTGGCCATGCAATGCTGCCGCTGAGGTAACACCCGTCTTCCGCAGTACCAGATGTACCTTCCCGTCATTAAAGTCAAGTTCAGCTATATCACCGGCGCTGAATTTGTCCAGTATCGTTACCAATAAGCTATCGTTCATAATGATTCCTATATTGTTGACGGATCTATGTCAGCGTCATAGTCAACATTGCTGACGTCAAAGCCATGCGCCTCAAGAAAATCATGCTTAAAACCCGCAACATCAGTAACAGTAAACACGGTTTCGTCAGTAACACTTTCCATGCGGGCGACGACCGCTGCCTGCACATCGTCGCGCATTTCCCAGTCATCAAGGCGGATGCGCCGCGCATCGTCAAGCGGAACCACGCCCCCAGCAGCATAGAGGCGGTCTTTATAGAGCCGCGTGATCTGCTCAATACAGCCTTCGTGTATCCCCTTTTCCTTCATCACCTTGAACAGGCATGACACATAAAAAGGAATGATAGGGATTACCGCGCTTGCCCGTGTTACCACCGCCTTGTTTACCGATACCCACGCCGCCCCGCCATTGACAGCAAGCCGGGCGTTAATGGCGTTACTCGCACGTTCAAGGTCTTCTTTGGCATGTCCTATCGTGCCGTTCTTGTAAATCGCCCACGACAGTTCAGGCCCAATGTAGGTATATGCCACAGTTCGCGCTGTTGGCGACAGTACGCCCGCCTTATCAAGGGCATCAATCCAGAGTTCCCAGTCTTCACCGCCCATCACCTTGACTGTGGCGGTAATTTCGTCAGCCGAAGCAGGCCCAACACCGGCAACACTGAGTTTACCGGTCATCATGTCGAGGGTCTTGCCGGAATAGTCCGCGCCAATAGGCTTTATCACCGAGCGATACATCACGCCATCGCGGGGGTCAGTACGCACCGGCGACGCCAGCGAGTACACCACAAGGTCGATCTTCGCCGGTATCCCTGCTGTAGCAGCTACTGCTTTCACCGCGTCAACGACCAACGCCTTCATTTCGTTGGAAAAGGCATCGCCATCAAGCGTCTTGGCGGCAAGACCAGCCGTAACAGCGGCGCGTTCAAAGGCAAGGTTGTTGTAGTACCCAGGAGTGCCGGGCTTGGCCGCTGACGCCGGCTTCTCAAACGACACGCCTATTGTCGCCGCGCCGTAACCAAAGCCCGCGGCAATACGGCTCGCCAGCCCATAGCCTGTAGAGCAACCAACTATCAGCGCCAGCTTCGGTGTCTCCGTGCCGGCGCTAAGGTGTTGCTTCACATACGCGATCTGCTGTTCTACCACTGCCACACACCCCTTGGGGTGGCTGTTGAGACAGATACTGTTTCGTACCATTGGTTTTATAACCATTCTATGCTCCTGTACATGGATTATGTTCTCGCGCCAACAAGACAGAGCCATTCCGCCTCTGCCGCAAGTTCATCGCCAACGTAGGCTTTACCCGCTTGCTTAATCATCTTACCGGAAACCCGCAGGTTCTCGATCTCGCAACGGACTTCCTCTCCCGGACGCACCTGCCGCCGGAACTTCACCTTATCCACTGACGCGAGGAAGAAAAGCGCGTCAGCGCCAAGTGTTCCCCGCAGCCGCAGACCCGCGCCGCCAGACTGCGCCATTGTCTCAATGAGAATAACACCCGGCACTACCGGATACTGGGGAAAGTGTCCGGCAAAGAAGAATTCGTGATCAGTAAACACATGGCGGGTAACGATCGTATCGCTATCGGCGCTGACAATCTCGTCAACAAACAAAAATGGCGACCGGTGTGGTAACAATGCTTCGATTTCAGTATTCATGATTCCTTGTACTCCTAAATCGGAATCCCTCGCCACCACTTGAGCGGTTTCTGCGCTATCTTCCCAATGATTCGTTTTTGCTCAGGCGCCAGACACCATAACAAGGTCCCGCGCCGGTACTGCCTCGTTGTGGGCTAACACAACCCGAAAAACACTTCCCCTGCCATCAGGCCCGGGGCTTTCAACGCTGATTGTTCCGCCGTGGGCGTGGACAATGGCGGCGGCTATAGTCAGACCGATGCCCGCCCCACCCGTGCTGCTGTTGCGGGATTTGTCGGTACGGTAAAACCGCTCAAAGATGTGGGGCAAGTCGCTTTCCGGTATGCCAATGCCCGTATCAATAACAACAAATTCCCAAAACGCGGCAGGGTCCGCGCCACCGGCCTTTACCACACACAGGCTTACGCTCCCTTCATCAGTATATTTCACGGCGTTGGATAATAAGTTAATAAAAACCTGTTTAAGCCTGTTGTAGTCAGCAGTAATAGCAAACGCTCCGCTATCGCTGTTTTCCATGAGGCTCAGTTTTACTTCAATACCCTTGTCCAGCGCGGCAGCTTTGAACTGTTCCACGGTTACGCGCAATAATTGCGCCACGTCAAATTCCGTTTTATTAAGCGTCATGGTTTCCCACTCAAGGCTAGTCAGCGTATTCAAGTCCTGTATCAAACGCACAAGCCGTATAATTTCCTCATGGCAGCTTTCAAGGCGCGCCTTATCCGGTTTATACACATCGTCAATCATCGCTTCAATGTCTCCCTGGAGCAACGTAAGAGGCGTACGCAGTTCGTGGGCAATATCACTGGTAAGCTGTTTTTGACGGCGCTCCGCTTCTTCCAGTTTCGCGGCTAATTCGTTGATTGAGTGGGAAAGTTCCGCAAGCTCTGTTGTGCTATAACGCTCGTCTATCCTGATAGCAAGCGGCGGCGCGGCGGCGCCTTGCGCGGCCTTTATGCCGCCCGAATGGGCGTGCGCAATCTGCCGGGCAGCCTCAGCGGATTTATTAACAGGCCGGGCAATGGCGCGAGAAAGGAGTATTGAAATAACAATGCTCGCAAGCGTCAGAATAAGCGTTGCGATAATCAATAAGCTGTTTATGGAAGTTAAAAAATTACTCTCCGCTTCGCTGTAAAAAAAAGGGCCGTACGTCTCTATGCTCACATTTCCAACGGTTCTGCCCGAATAGCGTATTGGATAGCGCTGCTTTTGCATCGCGCCGTTTACGCCAAAGCGCCCTTCCATACGTCTGGATATATCATCAATGACCGCCATACATTCCCGCATATCGCAGGCGCGGGAATTCCAGACAGACTCGCCGTTTGCGTCCTCCACCGTTACGATATAACCGTCATGGACAAAATACATGCCCACTGTCTCAATTGACGCGGCGTTAAAACCAGCGCTCATCGGCATATATTGGCCGCTTATTGCACGGACAATTTCCAAACTCTTTTCCACAATGTTTTCTTTAACAAGTGCCGTAAACACAAAGCCGGTAAACACATTGATAATGACAGTCAATAAGCCCAACGCAAGGCTGATAAAAAGGGCATAGGTCAACGCCAGCCGCTTTTGCAGACTCAACTCGAACTTCTTCATCACGCCTCTCCTAAGCGGTAGCCCATGCCATAGACCGTCAGGATATACTGCGGGGCTTTGGGGTCGTCCCCGATTTTCATCCGCAGCCGCTTGATATGGCTGTCAACGGAACGGTCAAAGCCGTCAAAATCATCTCCCTTCACCGCCTCAAGAATTTCATCGCGGGTAAAAATCTTAGCCTGACGGGACATCAGCAGGGTCAGGATATTGTATTCATCACGGGTCAAGGCAAGGGCTTCCCCATGCTTGCGAACAATGCGGTTCTCCATATCTATCATTAAGTCGCCGTAAGAAAGAAACCCGCCCGAACCAGGGCTTCCGTTCCGCCGCAAGGCTGCTCGGACACGCGCCATAAGCTGCCGGGGACTAAACGGCTTGGTAACATAATCGTCCGCCCCAATAGTAAGGCCGTTGATAATGCTTTCCTCCTCAACCTTAGCGGTAATCATAATGAGAGGAATGTTTGACACCTGCCGAACCTTCTTACAAAACTCCTCCCCGGAAAAATCAGGCAGCATCAGGTCAAGGAGTATCAAATCCACCCCATGTTCCTCAAAAAACGCCATTCCCTCCCTGCCATTCTTGGCACAAAGCGCGTTAAACCCGTTCATTTCAAGGTAGGCCTTCACCAGCTCAAGGATTTTCAGCTCATCGTCCACCACTAAAACCGTTTGTTTACCTTTCATACCTCTACTATACCACACAGACAGCCTTTTCACGCTCCCCGCCCCGATTAAACCACTGCGTCCAGCAGCATATTGCGCCCCGCCCCGCGCCATCCGGCACTTCCCCACTTGTGTTTTGAGCTTCCCCACGTAGCTGTGGAAGTTTCACACGTATCGCTGGAAGTCCCACACGCACCGCTGGAGCTTCCACACGCACCTCTGGAAGTCCCACACGTAGCTTTGGAGCTTCCGCACGTATCGCTAGAGCTTCCATACATACCGCTGGAAGTTTCACACGCATCGCTGGAGCTTCCATACATACCGCTGGAAGTTCCACACGTATCGCTGGAAGTTCTACACGCATCGCTGGAGATTACACACGTATCGCTGGAAGTTCTACACGCATCGCTGGAAGTTTCACACGTAGTTGTGGAAGTTTCACACGTAGCTCTGGAAGTCCAACACGCATCTTTGGAAGTTCTACACGTATCTCTGTAGCTTCTACACGCACCTCTGGAAGATCCATACACACGTTGGAATTTCCACACGTATCGCTGGAAGTCCCAAACGTAGTTGTGGAAGTTTCACACGTAACTGTGGAAGTCCAACACGCATCGCTGGAAGTCCCAAACGTAGCTGTGGAGCTTCCACTCGAAGCTGGGGAAGTCTCACACACACCGATGGAGCTTCCACTCGAAGCTGGGGAAGTCTCACACACACCGATGGAGCTTCCACTCGAAGCTGGGGAAGTCTCACA
>JAISAE010000019.1 GCA_031266875.1 Treponema sp. | reverse complement strand
CCGGCGCCTACCGCCTAGAAATAACCACGCAGTATTCAAGCAGCGGCAGCCTGCTCAAAGCCCCCCGCGCCGCCATCTTCGACCGCCTGCTCACCGTAGCCTCCTAGCCAACCTGCCCGGTAGTTTGAAGCTCCACCCGGCCGAGTGAGAGTGTTCCACTCGACCGAGTGAGCGTGTTCCACTCGACCGAGTGAGAGTGTTCCACTCGACCGAGTGAGCGTGTCCCACTCGACCGAGTGAGAGTGTTCCACTCGACCGAGTGAAGGTGTTCCACTAGCGTTGGTGGCAGGGCTTACAGAGACGCGCCGGATGTTGGCGAGGCTGCCCAGCGGCTAGATGCGGAGACGTTCAGCGTAGTGATAGGCGCTGGCGCGGAGCGCCTTGACTGAGGTGTCGGCAAGGTAGTCGTCAAAGGGCATGATACGGTCAATGAGGCCGCCGTGGACGATTTCGACGATGCGGTTGGCAACTGAATTGACGAATTCGTGGTCATGGGAATTGAACAGTATCACGCCGGGGAACGCGGCAAGGCCATCGTTGAGCGCGCTTATACTTTCAAGGTCAAGATGATTGGTGGGTTCGTCCAGAACCAGCACATTTGCACCGGAAAGCATCATGCGCGAGAGCATACAGCGAACCTTTTCGCCACCGGAGAGGACGTTTACCGGCTTCAGAGCCTCATCCCCTGAAAAAAGCATACGCCCTAGGAAGCCACGCACATAGGTATCGTCCTGATTCGGCGAATATTGCTTCAGCCAATCCACTATTGATATATCTGAATCGAAAAAGCCGGAGTTCTCCTTGGGGTAATAGGAAAACGCGGTGGTCTGACCCCAGTAGAACGCGCCAGAAACCGGCTGGGTAATCCCGCTTATAAGGTCAAAGAGCGCGGTTTTAGCCTGATGCTCAATGCCCACAAAGGCGATCTTATCACCCTTGTTCACGATGAGAGAAAACTCCTGCAGGCTGGTGGATTCTTCCGCAGACAGCTTCTCGATCCTGAGTACATTGTTCCCGATCTCCCGCTCCGGCTTGAAGCCAACGTAAGGGAACTTCCGGCTGGTTACGGTGATGTTCTCAAGGTCGAGCTTTTCAAGCACTTTTTTACGGCTTGTGGCCTGTCTGCTCTTGGAGGCGTTAGACGCGAATCGCTGGATAAACTCTCTGAGGTCTTTTGCCTTTTCCTCCCGCTTTTTAAGCTGGTCCCGCGCCTGCTTCTGGAGCATCTGGCTTATCTGATACCAGAAGTCGTAGTTACCCGAATAGAGCGTAATCTTGCCGAAGTCAATGTCGCAGGTATGGGTACAGACCGCGTTGAGGAAGTGCCGGTCATGGCTGACCACGATGACGGTATTGGGGAAGTCGATGAGGAAGTCTTCCAGCCACGCGATTGACTCAAGGTCAAGGCCGTTGGTTGGCTCGTCGAGTAAAAGTATGTCGGGATTGCCGAAAAGCGCCTGAGCGAGCAGAACCCGTACTTTACGCACTTCGTCCAGTTCAACCATTGTCTTCCCGTGATCAGCCTCATCAAGCCCCAGTCCAGAGAGCAGTTGGCTGGCCTGGGCCTCAGCTTCCCAACCACCCAGGTCGGCGAAGTCTGCCTCAAGCTCGCTTGCCCTCATTCCGTCTTCCTCAGAGAAGTTTTCTTTGGCATAGATGGCTTCGCGTTCCTTTTGTATGGCGTAGAGCTTGGGATAGCCCATAATCACGGTTTCAAGCACCGGGTACTCTTCAAAAGCAAAGTGGTCCTGCCTTAGAACCGCGATACGCTGGCCGGAGCTTACAGAGATTTCGCCCTTATCGTGTTCCATGTCGCCGGAAAGTATGTTGAGAAACGTAGACTTGCCTGCCCCATTCGCGCCAATGATCCCGTAACAGTTGCCCGGGGTGAATTTGAGGTTAACGTCCTTGAAAAGCGTCCGTTCCCCAAATATAAGACTCATATCGGTGATAGTTATCATATATCACAAAAAAGTAGTCAGGAGAGGGCAAGCCTGTCAATAGCGTCATCTGCAACATCAGCCTGCTTACTGGACAAAAGGGTGAGTATAGGATAAGATTCAACTAAAGAATCTCCGCCCCCAAAAGGGAGGATATTAATCCCCCATTGTGAGAAGGGGTATAGTCGTGCTTGATACAAGCGCGTAGATTGCGGCAGACAAACGAACGTAAAGGCGGTATACACATGGAGCCTATCATCTTGGCCTCCGGTTCACTAAGGAGGCAGGAGTTTTTTCGTCTTCTTGGCTTACCATTCAGCATCATGCCGGCGCTGATAGATGAAAACTACGAGGATGCGGCTGATCCTCGCGGGCTAGCCGAAAACATGGCGCTGAAAAAGGTTAACAAGATTCTCAGCCTGCTTAAAAGCGGTACGCCACCGTGGATCTGCGGGGCCGACACGATCATTTCGGTTGGCGGGATTATCTTTGGCAAGCCAAAAGACCGCAACGACGCTAAACGCATGTTGATGGCCTTGCAGGGCAGGGAGCATGACGTGGTAACCGCAATCGCCCTTTATAATGGGAGGAATCGTTCCATTGATTCCCGGACCGTGGTCAGCACGGTAACGTTTGCGCCGCTTTCCGAGGGGGAGCTTGAGTGGTATCTCAGCATTGGTGAATGGCAGGGCATGGCAGGCGCGTACAAGATACAAGGACTTGCCAGCTGTTATGTATCCGAGATCAATGGTTCGTACAGTTCTATCGTAGGCTTGCCTATTCGTGAGTTCTATGTCATGTTAAGAGAAAATGGTTATCCTTATGGGGGTGGTCAATAGGAACCGGCGGTTCACAAGAACCGATGTTCCTTAAACAAGGCTGGCGTTGCCGGCTAATCAATTTCCACCGCATGGGCGTAAGCGCCTCTGACGCGGTGAGATAAAGGGAAGGCGCCGCGCTGACAAAAGCGCGGACATGGGAGGAAACTTTGGCGGTTGTAACGATGAAAAGCCTGCTTGAGTCAGGCGTACACTTCGGCCATCAGGTAAAACGCTGGGACCCGCGGATGAAGAAGTACATCTTCGCAGAACGGAATGGGATTCACATCATTGATCTGCAAAAAACCATTCAGGCCAGCAAGGACGCCTACGACGCGGTTCGTAAAACTGTGGCGCAGGGTAAGACCGTGTTGTTTGTGGGTACCAAAAAACAGGCACAGCAGGCAATCCAGAAAGAAGCGGAGCGTTGCGGTATGTTCTATGTGCACAATCGCTGGCTCGGTGGTATGCTCACGAACTTTGTTACGATTAAGAAATCCCTGCTTCGTCTTAAAAAGCTGGAGAAGATGGAAGTGGATGGGACTTTTGAGAACCTCACCAAGAAAGAGATCGCGGGACTTGGCAAGGAGCGCGCCCGCCTCCAGAAAAACCTGGGCGGCATCAAGGACATGAAGGAGCTTCCGGGCATCCTTTTTATTATTGATACCCGCAAGGAAGCCATTGCCGTAGCCGAAGCCCAGCGCATGGGAATCCCCATTGTCGCGGTGGTTGACACCAACTGTAACCCCGAAGGCATTGACTACCCTATTCCAGGCAACGACGACGCGATTCGGGCGATCACGCTCTTCACCCAGATCGTGGCCAACTCGGTGGTGGAAGCGGATAACGAGGTCGGACTCCAGATCATCGAAACCTTAGGCGACGAGGATGAGGATATGGAAAACATCCTGACCGATGTTTCCATCAAAGAAGAGGATCGGGAGATTGACATCGCTTCCTATTCGTCAGAAGCACCGCTTGTTGTTGGCGTCAGTACGGAGCTTCGTGAGGAACACGGGGAAGAAGATGAGCTTCCAGTTGATGTTGATAAGGTCTATGACAAGGCATAAACAAACACAGAGGAGGAGAATATGGCGGCTATCAGCGCGGCTGATGTAAAGCGGCTTCGGGAAAAAACCGGAGCCGGCATGATGGAATGTAAGAACGCTCTTGTTGAAACCGACGGCGATTTTGATAAGGCGGAAAAGTTGCTTAAAGAAAAGGGACTTGCGGCAGTGGAAAAACGCTCGGATCGGGCGACCAACGAGGGTAAGGTCTTTATTAAGGCAAAGGACGATACAGCGGTTCTCGTGGAACTGGCGGCTGAAACCGACTTTGTAGCCCGTAACCCTGAGTTCATCGCTCTGGGCAGCGCCATTGCTGACCGCATCCTTCAAAAAGGCTATACCGGCGTAAACGAAGAACTTACCGGCATGGTAACAGACCTGGCAACCAAAATCCGGGAAAATATGGGCTTAAAGCGGATGCAGGTTATCAAGGCCGAAGCCAATGAGAGCATTGCCGAGTACATCCACGGCGAGGGCAGCATCGGCGTGGCGGTGAAGCTTGCGGCTGACAAGCCGGAGGCTCTCGCACAGGAGGCGTTCAAGGAACTAGCGCACGGGCTGGCTATGCACATTGCATGGGCAAACCCGCTCGTCATTGACCGAAAGCAGCTCGACGCGGCCTTTATCGCCGAGCAGGAAGAAATCTTCCGCAAGCAGATGGAAGCTGACGAAAACCTCAAAGAAAAACCACTGGCAGCCCTCGACAACATCCTCAAGGGTAAGGTCTCGAAGTATCTCAAGAGCCTCTGCCTACTGGATCAGGGCTATGTCAAGGATGAAAAGCTCTCGGTCGCTCAGGTACTTACCGGCTGCGGTAAAGAGCTTGGCACGACACTGGCCATAAGCGGCTATGTGTACTTCAAGGTAGGACAGTAAATCGTTTGCCGTAAGGGTAAATACTCTTTCCCCTTACGGTTATCGTACCCACGTTAAAAAGGATTTTATTATGGGAAATGTTATTCAAACCTCCGAAGAAAAAATGAAGAAAACCCTTGTGAGTCTGCACGACAGTTTTGCCTCCTTGCGTACCGGTAGGGCGTCGGCAGCTCTCTTTGACAAGATTCGGGTTGACAGCTATGGCGCCAAGTCCCCATTGCGGGAAGTGGCGAACATCACAATTCCAGAGGCTCGTCTCGTGGTTATCAGTCCCTGGGATAAGACGCTTATCAGCGAAATCGAGAGGGCGATTCGCTCATCAGAGCTGTCGCTTAACCCCAGCAACGACGGCAAGGTGATTCGTATTGCCATTCCATCTCTCACTGAGGAGCGGCGCAAGGACATCGCCAAGCAAGCCAGGACGTACGCGGAGCAGAGTCGCGTGGCCATAAGAAATATACGCCGCGACGGTAATGATGAACTGAAAAAGCTCCTCAAAGACGCTAGTCTCTCGGAAGATGAAGAGAAAAAAACCGGAGATGAACTGCAAAAGCTCACTGACATCTATATAAAGAAAGTCGATCAGGCTCTGGAAGAAAAAGACAAAGAAATAATGGAAGTCTGATGCCTGAATCCCAAGCCGATGATAAACATCCGCCCGCCCATATAGCGATCATCATGGATGGGAATGGCCGCTGGGCTGCCTCAAGAAACCGGCCACGCACCCAGGGTCATCTTGAGGGGCTTACAACCGCCAAAAAAATTGTCAAAGCAGTCAGCGATCGGGGGGTGCAGTACCTCACGCTCTATGTCTTTTCAACTGAAAACTGGAAGCGAAGCGCCTCAGAAGTAGGATTTATCATGGGATTGGTGAAACAGCACCTCAAGCGGGAACTCAACTTTTACCGCGAAAACCATATCCGCACCCGTCACGCCGGAGACAGCGCAGGTCTACCGCCGGATGTGGCGCAAGACCTGCGTGACGTATGCGATGAAACAAAACACTTTGACGGCCTACAGGTGATACTTGCGCTTAACTATGGCGGCAGGGACGAAATCATGCGCGCAGTTCAACGGCTTACACGAACAATCAAGGCGCATCCTGACACGGCGCAAACAAACACGGCTATCACCGAGCAAACCATTCGAGACCATCTGGATAACCCTGACGTGCCTGATCCCGACCTCGTCATCAGAACCGGCGGGGACTTGCGGAGCAGCAACTTTCTTGTATGGCAGAGCGCGTACAGCGAATTCTACTTTTCCGATAAAC
This sequence comes from Treponema sp., assembly GCA_031266875.1. Lineage (GTDB taxonomy): Bacteria > Spirochaetota > Spirochaetia > Treponematales > Breznakiellaceae > JAIRMT01. Next base: position 20,700 of record JAISAE010000019.1, on the reverse strand, counting down.
TCTGGCCTGACTGGACCGAAGCTGACCTTGACCTCGCAATCGCGGCATACCAACAGCGCGACCGGCGCTTTGGCGGGGTAAAACAGCCGTCAGGCCGGCCTTAAGTGGAGTTAATATGCAAGTCCCTAAAATCGTGGAACGCTTCCTTGTCTTTTTTATCGGGGTTCCTGTTGTCCTCAGCACTGTGCTTCTACTGCCCTATCAACATCACCTTGCCGCCAACTGCGTGGCTATAATCCTGAGTGCGCTTGGCGGCAATGAATTTGCGGCGCTCCTGAAACGGAAAACCGGCTTCTCACTTTCCACGCCCGAACCCATGCTTCTTGGCGCAACCTGTCCGCTTGCCATGACCCTGAACGTGAGCTTTGGCGTTGACTACCGGATCGTGCCGATCTTTATAGCAATCGGCGCGGCTTGGCTCCTTATATCCAGAACCTTCGCGCCGGAGGATAAGCTCAAAGACGCGCTTGGCTCCATATCAGTGGGTCTTACCACGCTTCTCTACCCTGGGTTTTTTATTGCATGGCTCATCGGTATGGCAAGTTGGCCTCACGCGGACATGGTGATTCTCATCTTTCTGCTTATCCCTATAAGCAACGACTCAGCGGCTTGGGCTGCGGGTATACTGTTTGGCAAGAACAATCGCGGCATCATCAAGGTCAGTCCCAACAAGAGTGTGGCAGGCTTCATCGGCGGGCTTATGTTTTCCATGATCATGGGTATGATAGCCGTCTTCTGTATTCCAGCCGCGTTTACCGCAAAGACCCTGCCTGCGCCGCTGGCCGGCCTGATTCTGGGATTGACCGTTGGTCTGGCCGGCTGCCTTGGCGACCTTGCCGAATCAGCAATGAAGCGAAGTGCTGGCGCTAAGGACTCAGGCTCCCTAATTCCGGGCCGCGGCGGAGTGCTGGACAGCATTGATTCCATCTGTTTCGCCGCTCCAGTCTACTATGTCCTGTACTGGCTGATCTTTCGCGGATAGCTAGTAGTCCGTAATGTCTAATAGGCCGAACTTTGCGTTTTGCCAAAGGCCCCTCTGAGCAGAACGAGTTCTCTTCCGAGATCAAGAAATGGAAATCAAACCGTGATCCACGAAGAAGAACTATCGAAGGGGATCCGGCAAACTCGACATTTGGTCTAATACTTCATTTATGTCTATCAGTTCATGGTCTTGATGAGAGAGAAATCCCCGCTCGCCGCCGCACGAAGTATCGGTCCCATGTACTCGTCCACCAGAGCAGAGGTGAACGGCACAGGCATGTTCTTCAGTTTCATTTCAAGCTGCGGGTCTTTAGCCGCCTCAAGCGCCTTGTCAATATACGTGTCGTTGAAGCGGGGAAGGTCTTTCAGCGTGGTGGGTGCGCCGATGGACTTGCTAAAGGCGAGCATTGCTTGCGCCACCGCCAAGCCTAGGTCTTTGCCGGACAGCGCGTCAAGGTTTTTTTCTATTATATAGCCGTGTTTCTTGAAAAGTGAGCCGAGCAGCCGGAGCTGCCTTTCAATCTTCGGGGCAAAGAATACCATGTAGTAGGGATTCATGATGCCGCAGGCGCTTCCGTGGCTGGTGAGGCCTACCAGTGAAAAACTCGTGAGATGTGCCCCGTTAGTACCGCCTACCATGATGGCATAGCCGCCAAGATCAGTGGCCATGCCGAGGGCTTCCCGCGCTTCCATGTCGTTAGGATTAGCGATCACCTTCGGGGCGTACTGAATCGTCAGTTCCACCGCTATCTCGGTGATTTGAGCGGCAAGGTCATACTTTTCAGCGGAGATGCCGCTGAATACTTCGACGCAATGGGCAATGGCGTCTAAGGCGCCGTCTATCGTAATGCTCCGGGGCATGGAGGCTGTAAGGTCATAGTCAAAAAGCGCGTACTGAGGCGTAAGCGCCTCGTCAGCCACGAGCTTTTTTTGTCCCTTTACCGGGTCTGTAATATTGGAATACTTGGTAAGATGAGCGCCGGAACTTGCCGAGGTCTGCACTGCGATGAGCGGGCAGAGTTTTTTTCCGGTTTTCTGAAGTTCCGCGCTTACCACACCGGTTCCAAAGTAGTGATCAAGCTCAGGCGTACTATCCCGGCCCAGAGTGGCAAGAAAGTTGGCTGCTTTACAGGCGTCTATGGTTGAGCCGCCGCCTGCCGCTATGATCACATCGGGCTTGTACTGAAGTATATACGTCTCGATACGGTACACATCCTCACGCGGGGTGTTGGGGCTGGCGCCCGGCGCCGCACGAGCGCCAGCAAGGGACACGCTGGCTTTTGCGAGCGCGGCGGAAACAGCCTCCGTATAGGTCGCGCTGCAAACCACAAGGGCGCTTTTACTAAACTTCACGGCAAGCCGACCAAGTTCACCCAGCACACCGCGTCCGAATACATAGCGATCTCCCTTCCATGTGGAAAGGAGTTTCTTCGCATTGGTAAATAATGCTTCCATATAAAGTTAGCTCCCTGAATCTGTTCCAAAACTTTCGGTGGTTTCGACTTAACACACAGGGCTAGCCCTGTGTTAATTCCTCAATAATCCGCAAGGGTTGCGCCGCCGGAGCCAAAGCCTGTTGAGGTCTTGATGAAGTCTGGGCAGACCGCAAGGGCAATGCGGCAGAGTTCCCGCTTTTCCTTGTCGCTGAGGTAGCAGTTCTCAAAGATCACTTTTGAAAGCACGTGATTCACACGGCAAAGCGTTACGATGCTGTTCATCTCATCTTCGATGTAGCGAACGTTTTCAGCCTTGAGTTCAGTGATGTTTATCACATAGTCAATCTCATTCGCGCCTTCCTGTATCGCGGTCATGGCTTCAAGGAACTTCATGTCTTTGGTGTTCTGCCCCAGGGGAAAACCAACGCACACGCTCAGACGCACACCGCTACCTTCAAGCTGTTTATGGCAGAACACAAGCTGCGCAGGGTTTATCGCTATTGAGGCAAAAGAGTATTGCACAGCTTCGGTGCAGAGCTTTTCGAGATCAGCGCGTGTGGCCTGAGCTTTAAGCAGGGTATGATCAATGCGCATGGCAAGCTGTTCCGCGCTTATCGTTTTTATATCACTCATGGTTGTTTAAACTGTAGCTCCACAGTGTCCTCAGAGATTTTTTTAATCCCTATAGGCGAATGATAGTAAATCCCTATGCCTTTGATTGCGCCAAAAAAGTAGGGGCTAAACATTTTCTTCCGGTGCGATTTATAATGCACGATAAGGGTATGGTCATTAACGGTTTCTATATCAAAGCGCGGCGGATGTGCGTTGGGTATGTTCCTCATTACTTGCTCGTGTATCGCGTCTAGCCCCATGATAAATTCTTTCGCGGTTTTGTACTGGCGATAATACGCCTTGTAAATCTTAGGCGCGAATACGCTTATCCAGTATTCCCCAACGAGATCGGCTGTCTCCTGTTGGCCTAGCTTAAGAACCGCGCTGATACTGCTCAATATCTTAGCGGCCTGCTCATCAGGAATATCGGAATTATGCATAAACTGCTGGGTTTCCGGCAGGCCGGATAATTTCAGAATCTCCTTCCATTTACCCTCTCCATATTTTCCTTTTATCTGCTCAACCCAGGAGAGAACTACGGTTCCTTTGATCGTTCCCTTTTTCAGGGCAATGGCTTCCGCAGCTGTCTTTTTATGCAGCTTGAATATCGAAACCATGTCTTTGACTTCTGCGGCACTGGCGAGGTTTTGATTCAACACCTGGAGCGACTGCTCCACCAGTACGTCCGTTTCCCACGCCTGTGAGGAAATCGTGATGGACGACTTCTTTACATCCCCAGTGATTGACCTCAGCTTTTTCATTTCCTCATCGATCAAATCGCTCTTGGATAAAACCTGTGCCGCGCCATCAGCAATAGTGTGCGTAATCTGTTTTAGCTGGGTAAGGTCGTCAAGGATTTTTCCGGTGTGGCTTACCTCCTGATTAACCATAAGCAATATCTCCCGTTCATTACCGGTTACGGTTTGGATTGAACCAAAAATGCGGTCAAAAGAGGCGTGAGTGCTGTCTGTTGCTTTAACCGCAAGTTCAATCGCTTCTTTAAGCTGCTTCATACTGCCGTTAATTATTTTTGATTGCTGACTGGAATCTTCCGCGAGTTTCCGTATTTCCTCAGCTACAACCGCGAAACCGCTCCCCACTGCGCCGGCGTGCGCCGCTTCAATCGCGGCATTCATGGCAAGCAGGTTGGTCTGGCTGGCAATAACATTGATCACCTTATTCGCCTCGAATACCGTATTTGACTGGTTATGCAATAACTCAACGTTTTCCTTAAGCATCTTAAGATCAGTACGGCCTGTTTCAACATGCTTATTTAGATCATCACATTCAATGGCACTCGTCCTCAGATACTCGACAACCTGCTGGATACTTTTCATCAGTTCCTCTATCGTAGAAGAGCTTTCAGTGATATGGTTCGACTGCTGATTGATTATATCATTCTGAGCTTTTAAGGTATGGGTAATCGTATCCAGTTCCGATGAAACATGAACCGTACTCTCACTCTGCGTTAGAATCGTATCTTTAATCGCGCCGGTTGCCTCAGAAATCTCCGTCATTTTTGTCTGTACCTTTTCAACCATTTTATGCAAGGCTTCAGTATTTGTTTCCGTTTGATCGGAACCATCCCGTATTTGGCCAATCAGACTGCTCAGATATTCAATAAAGACGTTAAGCTCTTTCCCCAGAAAGCCTATTTCATTCTGCTCATCATCTTTCAACCTGATCAGCAGGTTGCCTTTACCTTCGGCAAGCTGGCTTATCATTTCATTAACTCCCTGTATGGGGCGGGAGATTTTTCTGATTAACAATTGAACAAACACTACGCCCAGAATCAAATCAAGGGGAACCACCCACAGGAACCAGAGAGGGCTTCCATACATTCCTACAAGCATACCAAGACCTATACTTATCTCGACATATACCAACAGGGGAAGAAATAAAGAACCAATAAGCGTATGGTGGAAAAAAAACTTGACGATGAACACAAGCCCAATGATTAAAACAAAGGCTAAAATGCCAAATGTAATGAATAATGACATGATAGATTCCTTATCGGTCAAGTATCCTTTGTTCCTAAGTTGTTTGTCAAAGATCGGCGGGCATCACAGGAGCTTTTGCCGGAGAACGCTCAAGGCTTTTGTTAAGCCGGCCTGCGCGACGCAGCCGCGTCCTATGCTTCTAGACAAGTACGGAAAGGCTCTGCACAGGTACAGAATGGTTCTAGACAAGTCCAAACATGGTTCTGGACTTGTACGGAAAGGCTCTGGGCTGTCTAAAAACCGGCGCTTCATACATGGCGCGGTCTTAGTGTTGCCGCTTGGTCTATTGACATCTCATACTTTTACACTATGATAGTTATTTATCATGAAGTTATCAAAAAAATTACCGGTACTAATCACAGGCTTGGTGTTTGTGGTTACGGTTTGTATGGGGCTTGCTTCGTACATCATCGCCAGTGGTGCGGTGCGTAAAACCGCGTATAACTCAATGACCAACGAGGCAAAGACCGTAGCAGTGCTGGTGGAAAAGAGCATAACGGCAAACCTCGTCATATTGCAGAGCCTAGCAGCCCGCTCCCGAGTTAGAAGCTTTGACTGGCCGTCCCAGCAATCCTCCTTGTTACCTGAAGTTGATAATCAGGGCTACTTGGATATTGGAGTTGTGGATATGGACGGCACAGCTCATTACGTCAAGGAACCTACAAGTTCAAGCCTTGGGGATCGGGATTATATAAAGAGCGCCCTTACTGGCAAACCAGCCAGCTCGGATGTAATAATCAGCCGCGTCATCGGGAAGGCCGTAGTCATGCTGGCCGTACCTATCGTGGTAAGCGATACCGACAAGACCGTGAAGCAGGCGCTTATTGCGCGACTGGAAGGCTCGACGTTCAGCGATCTGTTCGCCAGCATTGGACGAACCGGCTATGCCTACATGGTCAACGAACAGGGAGTGATCATTTCGCATAATGACGTAGACCTTGTTCTCAATCAGTTTAATCCGATAGAGGCCGCCAAAACCGACCCTTCCCTCGCGTCTCTGGGAGGGTTCATCAGTCAGGTACTGGTAGAGAAGCAGACCATTGGCGAGTATACGTTTGAAGGCAGCCGGCTAAGTGCTGCTACCACGTCGGTACCTACTACGAACTGGTCAGTCATTATTGCCGTTGAAACCTCAGTTCTTATGGAATCTCTGAGTGTCATCATGGTCTCCATCGTTATCTTTATTGTAGGCTTTCTTGGCGTTGGACTTGTTATAGCCATAGTCATTAGCGGTTCAGTGGTAAAGCCTCTGGCGAAGATTCAGCCGATCCTTGGGGACATATCCGACGGCGATCTCACTAAACGGCTTGATGTTTCCTCAAAAGACGAAATCGGAGACATGGCGGAAAAGTTCAACGCTTCCATATACGGCCTTGCCGGTCTGCTGTCAAAGACAGTGGATACAGCGTCCCGCATTCAGGATATCTCTGATGAACTGGTCAAGAGCATGAAGAACGTGTCAGCCTCTGTAGAACATATCTCAGATAACATTGTGGAAATCAAGGATACAACCCTCGATCAGGCCGCGTCTGTTACCGAGACCCACACCGTAGCTATCCAGATCAAGTCCAATACCGAGAACCTCAATACCTCAATAGAACAGCAGTCCCAGTCTGTGGGATATTCTTCTACAGCCATTGAGGAAATGGCGACGAACATCAAAAGCGTGGTGGACATACTCCACAAGAACACTGAGTCCATGGATGCTCTGTTAATAGCTTCAGAATCCGGCAAAGAGAGCATACAGAAGGTGAACGACATTATGAAAATACTGGAGCAGGGTTCTGACGGCATTATTGAGGCAAGCGCCATGATTCAGAGCATAGCAGCTCAGACCAACCTGCTTGCCATGAACGCAGCTATTGAGGCAGCGCACGCGGGCGAGTCCGGCAGGGGCTTTGCTGTAGTGGCCGATGAAATCCGCAAACTGGCTGAAAGCTCTACAACCCAGGGCAGGTCTATCAAATCAGTGCTTACAACGCTCAAGAACCAGATCAACATCGCAAACGGCCTGTCCAATGATTCATGGGAACGCTTCAACCTGATTCTATCGCTGATTGACACAGTGCGTTTTCAGGAAACAAGCATCAAAAATGTTATGGACGAGCAGACCACGAGTATCAAGCAGGTCATCGACGCTATACAGAAAATCAATGTCATAACCGGTAAGGTTAAAGACAACTCCGACGAAATGATAAGCGCAAGCACGAAAATCCTCAGCGATATGAACCGCGTCAGCACGGGCAGTACCGACGTGAACGCCAAAATGGACAAGATTGTGAGCAGCGCCACTGATGTCAGTGACAACATTAACAAGCTCAACATGATCATTCAGGAAATAGGGAAGCGCGTTGCAAAACTTTTAGATGATGTATCGCAGTTCAAGATTTGAGCGAAACACTTCCTCTGAAACTGCGGGATTTCCCGAACAAGGGCGGCCAGTTTCGCGGGCTGCGCTCCTTTCTGAAGGTAGGGGTTTGGAAAGAGGCTCACTTGACAAAGGTTACTTATGATGTATTCAATGGACTAGTGAGATTCCATTTTGCCCGCCTTAACTTTGTGTTAAAATCTATGACTAATATGCGGTTGCTAACTTTTGTTAGCAATAAAGAATCGGTGTAACTTGTCCTTTTGTCCTGGTCCTGACCCTGCTTTTCCCTATCTCACGGAACACGAGTATTTTTTGTTTCCTCCGCCCGCAAAGACGTATGGGGATATTGTTGCGATAGGCGGAAACCTTTCGCCCGGTATGCTGCTCTCCGCATATAAGCAGGGCATCTTTCCGTGGTACAGTGAGGGCGAGCCTATACTCTGGCAGTCGCCTGATCCCCGCTTTCTTCTGTTCCCGGAAAAACTCCACATCTCCACATCCATGAAAAAGGCGCTTAGAAAAAAAACGTTTACGATTCTGTTTGACCATGACTTTGCCAGCGTGATTGAGAACTGCGCCGCCATAAACCGTCCCGGACAGGACGGCACATGGATCACCGGCGACATGATCGCTGCCTACACGGAGCTGCACCGCTTAGGTTGGGCGCATTCAGCGGAGAGCTACATTGACGGGGAACTTGCCGGCGGCTGTTATGGGATCAGGCTGGGAAACGTTTTTTTCGGGGAATCAATGTTCTCAAAGGTAACAAACGCTTCGAAAGCGGCGTTTTTGACGCTTGCCCCGCTCCTCTTTGCCGACGGTGTTACCTTCATCGACTGCCAAGCCTACACTGACTACCTTGCTAGCCTGGGCGCGGTGGAGATCAGCCGTGATGTTTTCCTGAAAACGCTTCGCAAGGCGCTTGCCTCCGCGCATCATTTCTCGAATCCCTCGCTCTTTACTCAAAGCCTATGACCGTTTGGTTTGCCACGGGTAATCCCCACAAACAGCAGGAGCTTGCCGCTATCCTTCAAGGCCATAGCGTTAAGATTCCCTCTGATGCTGGCATTACATTTGCCCCAGAGGAAAACGGCGCAAGTTTTATCGACAATGTTCTCATTAAAGCAAAGGCGCTCTATTGCCTTGTACACGCGCCGGTCATTGCTGACGATTCTGGCTTGTGCGTAGACGCCTTGAACGGACGCCCCGGCATCCATTCAGCCCGCTATGGAAGCAAACATGGTGTAAACCTCAGCAGCGAGGAACGGAACGCTTTGTTATTGAAGGAGCTAGCTACGAATCCTCAGCGGACTGCCCGTTTTGTCTGCGCTATGGCGCTGATGCTGAGTGAGGATCGCTTCTTTATTGTTCAGGAAACGCTGGAGGGAGAACTTTGCTGGACAGCATCCGGCGCGGGCGGCTTTGGCTATGACCCTATTCTCTACCTGCCGAGTATGTCTTGTACTGTGGCGGAGCTTTCCGATGTCGAGAAGAACCGTATCAGCCATCGTGGAAAAGCAGGCCGCGCCATCCGGCACATACTGGACACCCTCGCTCTGCCCTAACCTTGTCATGTGCCAAGCAGTTTTGAATTGGGATGCGTAGCCGGTCATATTGGAAGCGTTAGAGGAACTTGTTGACGCGCACACAAAGAGGAAAACGAATACCACCAGCTTCAATAGCAACCATCATGCATATATGGCAACCATGATATACCCGCCAGCCTCTTACGCCCTGAGCGCAGCCTCCGCCGCCCTGAGCGCAAGCTCCGCCGCCCGCAGCGCAGCCTCCGCCGCCCTGAGCGCAGCCTCCGCCGCCCGCAGCGCAGCGGCTGCCGCCCTGAGCGCAGCCTCCGCCGCCCCTAGCGCAGTGGCTGCCGCCCTGAGCGCGAACTCCGCCGCCCTAAGCGCAGCCTTCGCCGCCCCTAGCGCAGCGGCTGCCGCCCCTAGCGCAGCCTTCGCCGCCCTTAGCGCAGCCTCCGCCGCCCCTAGCGCAGTGGCTGCCGCCCCTAGCGCAGCCTCCGCCGCCCTGAGCGCAGAGTCCGCCGCCCGTAGCGCAGTGGCTGCCGCCCGCAGCGCAGTGACCGCCGCCCGCAGCGCAGTGACCGCCGCCCTGAGTGCAGCGACCGCCGCCCGCAGCGCAGAGTCCGCCGCCCGCAGCGCAGCGGCTGCCACCTGTAGCGCAGCAGCTGCCGCCCCTAGCGCAGCCTTCGCCGCCCGCAGCGTAGCGGCTGCTGCCTGTAGCGTAGCGGCAGCCGCCTGTAGCGCGGACTCCGCTGCCTGTAGCGCAGCGGCTGCTGCCTGTGGCGCGGACTCCGTGCGATCTGCTTTTTGTATCTATTTGCTGTATATTAAAAAACAAGGAGTTTATATGAAAGTAAACAAAATTGTTGCGCTTATGTTGGGTATGGGACTGTTCGTGTCTCCAGTGTTTTCACAAACACCAACACCACTGACTGATCTGCAAAAAGGAGTGAATGAATTTTCGGAGAGCCTTGTGAAGTCTCTGCCGTTTAACGCGGCCATTGGCTTGAACTGGTCGGACGCCTACATCGGTAAGGTTTTCCCCAGTCTGCCGCCGCATTTTGGCGTAGGCGTGTCAATGGGAATGACTTCAATGAAGATTGGCGCATTCACGGAACTACTCAACGTGTTTGACGTCGGCGCTCTTGGCTCTCTCGGTAATCTCGCGTTTATGCCTCTGCCAGCTTACGCGGCTGAAGCGCGGGTTGGCGGGGTATTCTTGCCCTTTGATCTGGGATTCAAATTCGGTATGTTACCGGAAGGTTCTTTGCCTTTGGGCGACGCGAAGCTCAATTACACGCTGCTTGGCGCTTCCCTGCGTATCGCGCCGCTGGAACTCTTGCTTAGCGGCAATCCCCTGCTTCTGGTCCTGCCGAGTATCTCGGTTGGGGTCGGTGTAAACCACCTCTCAGGCGGTATTGGTGACATTTCTATTGGAAAAAGCATGGAGTTTACCTTCGGAACAGGAACAATTCCTTACAAGTTAAAGATTGATCAACCGAAGTTGGGACTCTCGTGGGAAACCACTGCGCTAGACTTCACGTTGCAGGCTTCCAAAAGCCTGCTCATCATAACGCCCTATATCGGCGTAGGTGTGAGTAGCGCGAAATCCAAAGCTGGTTATGGCGTAACAACAAAGGTGACGTACACAGACGATAGTGGTAGCCAGCAAGATCTTACTAACGCGGCAAATCTTGACAGTTTGAAGAATAATCTCGAAACTGCCGGACTTGGTGGCATTGACGTGGACGCAAACGGCTTTAAGTCAATCATTGAGGACAAGGGCGTGAGTGTCCGCGCCTTTGGCGGCCTTTCATTCAATCTAGCTGTAATCAGGATCGATCTCACCGGCATGTTCAACTTTACCGACCAGAACTGGGGTGTAAGCCTCGGCACCCGCTTCCAGCTTTAATAAAGAAACCCCGCTCCTTTGGGCGGGGTTTAGACCTTCTCCATTAGGGCTGGATTACTGACCAACAAACGCCATGACCAGCTCGACTTCCGCGACGCTGACTTTGAGACTAGCGGCAATAAGGTCTGCGGAAAGGCCGGCTTTGGACAGCTTCGCCACTCGTTCCGCGACTGGAAGCGGGGCAGTCTCAATTTGCTGTTCCGCGACCACAATGCGGGGCGACTGCGGCATAACGGGCGTGGTGTCTGACACCGGCGGCAAAGGCGGCGGCGCTTCAGGGATAAGCGCGGCGCTGGAGGAAACAGGGCGAAGCCTGCCAAGCTCGGCATACGTTTCAGCGTGAACCCGCCGGCGTTCCTCTTCTCCGATGAGAACCCTTAAACGCTTGTCAACTTTTTCCATAAGCGCCTTGAGGCTTGTGATACGTTCTGTTACCAGACGCTCGTCCCGGTCTGTGGCTGCGTCAAGCTCGGCAATGAGCTTTTGTACTTCCTCACGATACTCGGCGAGCAGATATTCGCCTGTTCTACTTTTGATGTAATGCCGGCAATACAGAAAGAAGCATATACAGAAGAGAAGGCTTGCCGATGAAAGCACGATAGCTATATACATCAGCCGCTCACATCAATATGGGTTCCCAGCGTGGGATCGCGGATAATTTCTGCGTCCGGCTCTTCTTCGTCTGTGGTTTCGGCATGGCCGCGCTTGCCAGATGAGTTACTCTGGCGCTTACGGGCGTTCCGGTCTTTGACCTGTTCAGAGCCTTCGCCCATGTTCTGAGCCTCGTTCACTGATTGGATCTGTTCCTCGGCTTTTTTCTGGGCCTGAGCGCCCTGCAAAGCCTGCTGGATCGCCGCCCCCTCCTTCTGTGCTGCCTGTTCTTTACCCACCTTGTCAAGCTGGGTAAACAAGGTTTGCAGATCGATCGGTTGTATAGCCACGTTATCCTCCTGATCCTAATGACAGGCCGGCTGCTTCAGCTTTAGCCATGGCCTCCTTATTCTCTTCGTAACGCTGAGGACGAATCATATCATTCTCAAGAACAAAAGTAACTTTCTTACATTCGGTTTGGATTTTTTCCATCTTATTCTGCAGTATGATCTTCACGCCTGGCAGCATCCGTTCTGACGCGGAAACTCGCGCCTGACCAGCTGCTTCATCCATCTCCACCTGCTTTTGCGTAATCGACTCCATGAGTAGTGTACCCTCATCCATGAGCTGTTTCCGCTTGGTGAGCAGTTCTATCATGGTAGCATTCTTGTCTTCAGGAAGCTCGTCCATGAGTTTTTTGAGCTTTGACAGGGTCTCGAGGTTAAGCTTGACCTCATTAAGTGATTTATCTAATACCTTTTTTTTCTCAACAAGTTCATCAAGCTCAGCCTTGAGTTTGGGATCAAAGCCAGCCTCACAGATGGTTTCCGTGCCGCTGATGGCGCTCCCAATCACCTTGGCGCTGATTTCCTCAGTGGCTCTGAGATGCCCTCCCACGATATTGGCGCGTTTGCCCTGGCAGAGAATACGTCGATACGCGACCACCTGAGAATTGATAATCCCGTCCGAAACAATCACTGAATCTCCCGCATCAATTATCGCGTTTTCAACAAAACTCGCGTAGACGCTTTTACCGGCCTTTATCATCCCACCATTCCGGCCTGTTATGCCCTTGTATGCCTTGATATCCCCTTCCGCCTCAATCTCGGCCTTTCCAATCGTGCCTTTGACTTCTATATTACCTTCAGCCTTAACGCTGAACCCGTCTTCCACATTGCCGTTAATTATAACCATACCTAAGAAGATGATGTTACCGGTTTTTATGTCTACGTTTCCCTGAATGTTCAGAACTGGTTCAACGCTGATCTTGCCGTTTACTATCAGAACCTGACCATTGATATCGGCAAGAATAGTCTCGCCATCCGTATCCAGATGTACATTGGCTCCAAGCTGTAATTCACTATCCTTGCCATTGTTCGCGGGAAGGTATGATCCCCGCACGGTTTTTCCGTCAACTCCCTGTTCAGCGGGAATCTTCTTTGCCAGAGGCTGGTCCTTCACTACGTTTTGCACCATATTTTTGTTTTTGAAGTCAATTGAGCCGTCGCTCTTTTTTTCGATCTGGGCCTTACTGGTCTCAGCCTCGAAGTTGTACTGGATATAAGCGTCGCGGCCATTCACTGGTTCGCGTCCCTCAGCCACGAGAATAGACATTTTGTAGCTCGGTCGATCCACAAAGTCATTGATAGCGTTTTCCTTAAAACCAAAAACCACACTGTTGGCCCTGAGTACGGCCATAATGGTGTTAGACGAAGGATCGCAACCACCTGGTCCCGGTGGAATCACGGTAATGAACGCCTTCATGTCCTGCTCCGTGACATTTACCTGCACCATGCTATCATTCGTCATCTTACGCTCGAACTTACCGACCTGCACATAAACGCCCCTAGCTTCTTGAACCATAAGCGCCAGAATATCCTCAAAAATCTCGGAAACATTCCGCATTTTAAGGACTTGCCTGATCTGATCAAGGTTAACCCGTTTCCCGGCGCCGGACGGTGGTGTAACCTTGAGCTTTACCCCATCATCAAAGAGATGTACGAAGAATTCGCCGTCTTTGTCCACTACCCGCGCCGTAACCGTTTCAGTCAGACTATTCGCCATTGCCCGCGCTGTTGCCTGTTTCTCGGTGGTAAGCCGCTTATAGGCACGAATCTTCCATTTTTTCTTAGCGACTCCCAGAAACCCGGGAAATCCCCGCTCAATGGTTTCGTATTCGAGATGACTCGCCAACAGGTTAAGCAGGGTAGCCGCCTCGTTCAGCGCCTCGTCAAGTGTAGCACCCGAAGTTTCAACCGCACGTACCACTCTATCAGCCTCAAGCTGCTGCTTCATAATTCTCTGGAGTTCAGGAAATTTTATCATCACATAATCCCTTTACGAAGGTTCGTAAGTTTTGACCTGAGCCGCATAATCGCCTTGGTATGAAGCTGGGACACCCGCGATTCGGTAACATCCAGTACCTGACCAATCTCTTTCAGGGTCAGGTCCTCATAGTAGTACAGAACAAGAATCTTTTTTTCCTTATCAGGGATCTCGTTGATCTGTTCGACAATGACGCGCCTGATTTCTTCTTTTTCTACAATGACATCAGGGTTAAGACTTGCCGGCGCCTCAATGCTATCGACAATGGAAACCTTGTCATTTTCATCTTTGGAAAACCACACATCGTTGAGCGAAAGTATTGAGGTGCTGGAAAACTTCATCACGGTTTTGAGATAATCAGCCTCGCTCATGTTCAGCGACGCCGCGATTTCCTTATCCGAGGCACTTCGGCCAAGCTGGGCTTCAAGAGCCCCAACTGCTTCCTCAATCTCCCGCATCTTCTGGCGCACTGAGCGTGGAACCCAGTCAATAGAACGCAGTTCGTCAAAGATTGCGCCGCGGATACGGGTTACAGCATAGGTTTTGAATTTGACGCCCTTGTGGGGGTCAAACTTGTCAATGGCATCAAGAAGCCCGAAGTTGCCATAGCCAACAAGGTCATCGAACTCAACTGTGTGAGGCATACCAACGGCGACTTTACCGGCTACATATTTTACCAGAGGAGCGTACTGTTTTATAAAATCTTCCCGTATTTTGGGGTTTTTGGTCTGGCAATACTCCAGCCAGCGTTCTTCTTCTGTCATTTGTTATTTTCTACTGTTTTAACATAGTAGTTATGGCGGACGCTAGATCTTTGGGACTGTAATTCTTTGCCGGATTGGCATCGCCATGCTGCTTGTTAAAAGCCGGGTGATCGGATTCCAGCTTTCTATCTTGTTCATCATCCGAAACAGCCAAATTAGGCAAGTCGTCGGAGTGATCTTTACTCTCTAGGTTATCATTATACCTAAGCGCCTCATCTTGATCCAGATCAGGTTTGTCTGTAGTTTTGCTATCAGCGCCGTCGCTTTTCCCGGTATCCACACCCGCGCTCACGAGTAGCGCCGCGAGGCTGTCGTCATCGCTGGTATCATCTACGGATATGTCAAGCCTTGAGCCGGGCGCTGTAGACGCCGCAGCTTTGTCAACGGTCAGTTCCGGCAGAAATTGATGGAGAAGAAACTGAGCACACGTTACCAGAACGAAGAAACCCGCCCCCAGAATACCCGCACGCAAGAGTACCATGAGAATACTGCCGCCGCTCACAAACCCTATAAGAAACGAAAGGATAAGTGCGCCAATAGCGGTAACGCCGCTTACTTTGATGTTAAAAAGCATGGATTACCCTCCTCTACTTAAGCGCGACCAAACAAGCGCCGAATCATTGCAGTGAAACCACCAATGTCCCGCACCTCAGTCTTTTCCAGGCGATCCACAATATGTTCAATACAGAACGAGGCGCGTGCGCGTGGATCAATAACCAGAAATGGTTTCTGCCGCAGAACGCCCTGAGCTACCACTGGATCATCGTATATATAACCTAAGTAATCCACCTTGAGATTAAGGAACTGCCCTGCAATATTGGTCATACGGTCAGCAACCTTCCTGGCCTCAGCCGCGCTCTTGACGCGGTTAACCACGAGCTTGAGTCCTATGTTGAGATTTTCGTATTCAGTGGCAATAATTTTTATAAGCCCGTAAGCGTCAGTGATGGCCGTTGGCTCCGGCGTTGTGATGATCACCGCGTCTTCAGCGGCAGCCACGAAATCAATAACATTGTTGTTCACCCCCGCGCTCGTGTCAATGATGATAACATCCACCTCGGTTAAGGACTCAAGTTCATTGATAAAATTCTGCCGTTCCTCTTCATTCAAGTTAGCAATCTTTGCAAGTCCACTCGCGCCGGCCACAATTGAGATACCGTACTCGGTCTTTTCCATGATCTCTTTCATAGTCTTTTGCCTACGCATCACATGAAACAGGGTAAAACGGGGAATGATATTCAACATAACATTGACGTTGGCAAGTCCCAGGTCTGCATCCATAACCACCACTTTTTTCCCCATGCGAGCATAGGCGATAGCCATGTTAACAGACATATTAGTTTTTCCCACCCCGCCCTTCCCACTGGTAACAGTGATGATGCGGGTCTTTTTGGACTGCGTATCAACCGGTGTTATCAAGCGCTGTGTGTCCTGAGCGCTACTTTGACTCATAAGTTTTCGTAATTCTTCAGCCTGGTCGCCCATCATTTCCTCCATAGTTGTTCGGATTCATCATTGGGGAATTGTTCCTCAATCTTCGCCCGATTGACCTGAAAGCCCTCGAGATTGGTAAGGAAACGAACCGCCGTAGCTTTTTGTATGTTCTTGGGAACATTCTGGCCATCGGTGATATAAAATATCGATTTGCCCAGTTCTGAGAGTGAGCTAATCACATTCCCTACCCGTGTGGTTTCATCAAGTTTAGTGATAATCACCGCCTGGTAACTAAACGGCTCGAACTGCCGCATGATCTCCTTGAGATCGCCGACTTTTGCCGCCGCGCTTACCGTCAGATACGTCTCCGCCTCGGTTCCGCAAGCGTCCAGTATCTGCCGCATTTTACCTAAATTCACCGAATCCCGCGGGCTTCTTCCTATAGTATCGACCAGAATCAGCTCTACCTCTTCTGAATACAGGGCTATGGTTTTCCTTAGGTCCTCGTGGTTATCCACAAACGAGACCGGAATCTGCATAATGTTACCGAAGCTTTCAAGTTGTTGTTTCGCGCCAATGCGATAGGCGTCAATAGTTATCATACGCACGGAAACCGGCCTGCCTGCGGCGGACGTTCCAATCCTGAACACAGCGGCCAGTTTAGCTATGGTTGTGGTTTTTCCCACACCCGTAGGCCCCACCAGGACCATGATGCGGGGACGACGATGGAATTCAGCTTCCTTGAAAAGTGTGATGCTTTTCCCTATCCATTCTAGTACAGTATCCTGCACACTCGTAAAATCATTGAGCTTATCAAGGGGAAATTCTTTCTTGATACGCTCAAGTATCCGCTGGATATAGCTCGGCGAAAAATCATTGTGAATGAGAATATCCCTGATACGGCTGATACTTTCATGCTCTTCGCCTGATGAGGAAATCGACACTGGCGCACTGAGACGGTCTTTCAGTTCCTGCATCTCCATCAGAATTTTCTGGAGTGTGGGGTCTGAACGAGTAACGCTAGGATTGGCGCGATTAGCCGCCTCAAGCAGCTTACGTTTCTCTTCTTCAAAATCTGGAGCATTTTTGCCGCTCTCTTCTTTTGGAATGGCCACAGGCAGAACGCCAGACTCCGGCAAGTTCTGAAAGTCGCCGGCCTTTATCACCTTGTTTGAGGTATAGCCGGTAATCTCAACCCCGTCTTTTGCAAAGAGGCCAAAAACACCCCCCATTCTGATATTCTTATGGGAAAGTATGGTAACACCCTTCTCGCCGTACTTGAGCCGAATCTTGTTGAGACATTCCGTATAAGTAAGAGCTTGTTCAATAAAATATTCCATACCTTTTCCCCTACAGTTTAATGACTCCAACTGATTCAAGGTTAATGTCTGTTATCAGTTCCGGCACTGAAAGCACCACGACCTCCGGCAGTTCCCGTTCGGTCAATGATTTGATGAGGTAGCGCGCTGCTTCAGAACAGAGAATGACCGGGAACCAGCCGCGCTCCTGCATCGCGGCGACTGCACGCGCCACTCCGTTAATCCATGCTTTCTGAGATGCGGGGTCCAGCGCCGCGATAACGCCACCGCTCTTGGTTTCCATCCTGCTTTCTACAATTTTCTGTTCCAGAGGTGGATCAATTGTTAATACATGCATGACGCGATTTTCGTCGAGGTAGCGGTCGCAGAGTTGACGCCCCAGTGCCTGCCGTGCCTTCTCAGTGAGGAAACGGGTGTCCCGCGTAATCGGCGCAAAGTCCGCGATGGCTTCCATGATGCCAACCATGTTTCGAATTGAAACCTGTTCTTTAAGCAAGTTCTGCAAGACTTTCTGTATCTCACCGAGGTTTAAGGCCTTCTGCGTATCATCAACAACCGCCGGATACTCCTTCCGCAAGGTTTCAAGTATGGCCTGTGTTTCCTGCCGGTCAAGAATCTCCGCCGCGTGACGCTTGATGATTTCCGTAAGGTGCGTGGCGATAATTGAGGGTGAATCCACTACTGTATAGCCCGCACGTTCGGCTTCATCACGCTTGTCCTCGCCAACCCAGAGTGCGGGTAGGTTAAAGGCTGGATCGCGGGTTTTTTCACCAGTGATTTCTTCCCGCACAGTTCCCGGATTGATACACAAATAGTGGCCCATACGTATCTTACCGCGTCCAACCTCAACGCCGCGAATCTTGAAGCAGTAACCAGAGGGTTCCAGCAGAACGTTATCAATAATACGGATTTTGGGGATCACCAGTCCCAGTTCCAGCGCCGATTGCTTTCTGACGCCCTGTACACGTTCCAGCAATTCCGCGCCCTTATCTTTATCAACAAGGGGGATAAGCCCGTAACCAAGTTCCAGAGACAGGGGATCCAGCGGCACGATAGGGGACATCTCGCCAGTATCGCCGCCACCCTGCGGCTTACGGGGGCCTGCGGTCTTGCTCATCATCTCATTGAACTGCGCCGCCTTCTTCTGCCTCGCCTGAATAGTATAGGCGTAAAAGGCAACCAGTATGGCCAGGGGAATCAGCACATACCAGGGGAACCCAGGTAAGAGGGCAAAACCCAACAAAACCACCGCGCAAATCCAGTAAATCCGCGAATCGCGGGCAAACTGCTCCGAAACCGTATTTCCCAAGTCGCCCGGCGCAGCGGAACGGGTAACAACAATACCCATCGCAACTGACACCAGCAGCGCCGGCAACTGCGACAAAAGCCCATCCCCAATGGTTAAGGCAAAGTAGGTGCCAGCAACCTGAGTGAGCGATTCGCCACGTAACGCCATACCGGTGATGATGCCGCCCAAAAGATTTACCACTGTAACAAAAATGCCAATTTTAACACTGCCGGAGATGAACTTACTCGATCCGTCCATTGCCCCGTAAAAGTCAACCTCACGCTGGAGCTCTTGTTTCCGCGCCTGAGCCTCTTCTTGGGATATGGAGCCGGAGTTGAATTCAGCCTCTATCGCCATCTGCTTGCCCGGCATGGCGTCAAGGGCGAACCGCGCCGCGACCTCTGACACCCGCGTCGCGCCCTTAGTTATAACCACCATCTGCACCGCGATAATAACAACAAAGATGATGAAACCAATGACAATACCTTCGAGGCCACCAGCTCCGACAACAAATGTGGAGAAGGCGCGTATCATTTTACCGTCAAAGGCCGGGCCTTGTGATAAAATAAGCCGCGTGGAACAGATGTTCAGCGCCAGTCCGAACACCGTAACCACGAGTAGGATTGTTGGAAAGAGGCTAAAGTCAGTGGCCTTGTGGGTATACAGCACGATCAACAGAATGATCAGTGAAAACATGAGGTTCAATGCCATGAAGGTATCAAGCAGAACTGTTGGCAAAGGGATCACGATCATGATCACGACAAGAATTACTGCCAGGGCGATAAATACATCGTTGGATAGCTTGAACGGAGGAGATTTTTTTGTATCAGAGCTGGCACCGGTACCCGCTCTTGCTAAGTCAGCCATACTGTTAATCCTATACTAGGCGACACGCTGTCGCGTACGCGCCGCCATTGTTTCGTAGTCTCGTCCCTAAGGACGCTTTCGTCTATCTTCGTTTATCTTCATCACTCGCGCCAGCACCTCCGCGACAACCTGCCAGTATTTCGCTGGCACGAAATCACCTACTTTAGTTTCGGCGTAAAGCGCCCGCGCCAGCGGTTTGTTTTCTACAATAGGCACGCCGCTGTCCGTTGCCAGACGGCGTATCAGAAAAGCCATCTCATCCTCGCCTTTTGCCGTAACCTGCGGAGCGCCCCGCGTCTGCTCATACTCCAGCGCCACCGCAAAGTGGGTCGGGTTTGTTACCACAACATCGGCCTTAGGCACATTTACCGCCATGTTCTGAGACAGCAGCTCCCGCATACGGGCGCGAAGCCTGCTCTTAACCAGCGGATCACCATCGTACTGCTTCCGTTCTTCCTTGACCTCCTGTTTAGTCATTTTAAGGGATTGCATGTACTGATGGCGCTGAAACAGATAATCAGGAATGGATAGCGCCAACAGCAAGAGGGCTGATATAATGAGCATTCTGATCGCCAACGACGCCACCGTGCTTATGCCGGTCCACAAACTGGCGGTTTGCAGATTTACCAATAGCTCTATCTTAGAGCGAATAACAAAAAAAGCAACTCCTCCTATTATCGCCATCTTTACAATGGATTTTAAGAGATTAAAGATGCCCTCGGTTGAAAAGATACGTCCGAAGTATTTGCCGAACTTTGGCAGTATACGATCAAATTTTGGCGTGAGCGGTTTTGTGGTAAACAAAACGCCAACCTGAAAGAGGTTGGCGAAGATGCCTGCGATCATGCCTACGAGGATAAGGGGCAAGGCCAGCCGCGCAAAGTAAAGGAGCGCCGCAGCCGGAATGATCTGGTCTTTAGTGGGATCAAGCTCCATGGCGCGGAGCAGGTAGAAACGCAGCATCTCCACGCAGGTTTGCAGCATAGACGGCGCCAGAATCAGTAGCGCCAAGGCGGGAAATAGCAGCACCAGCGCGGAGATCAGTTCCTGACTCTTGGCAACCCGTCCCTCTTCCTCACGCGCCTTGCGGATGCGCTCCTCAGTCGCCTCCTCGGTACGCCCCTCGTCTTCAGGGTCGGCAAACCATTGCAAGTCCATCTCCAGTGCAGATCGGGCATCCGATCCAGTGCAGATCGGGCATCCGATCCAGTGCAGATCGGGCATCCGATCCAGTGCAGATCGGGCATCCGATCCAGTGCAGATCGGGCATCCGATCC
>JAISAE010000017.1 GCA_031266875.1 Treponema sp. | reverse complement strand
TCAAAGCGTCTCGCGTTCTCGAGTGAGGGGAACGACGGACGCTCAAAGCGTCTCGCGTTCTCGAGTGAGGGGAACGACGGACGCTCAAAGCGTCTCGCGTTCTCGAGTGAGGGGAACGGGGAACTTGTCGCGGCACCGAACATAGCTGTCCGCGAATTACAACGGGTAATTCGCGGACATGTTCTTAGTTCTTTGCTTTTTTCCCCGCGTTGGACAACAACTCGATCAGCGTGTCAAACCGGTATCCTGATTCTGCTGCACATGCATGGAACGCCTCGGCGATCTGTTCAATCATATCGGCGCGCTGCTCAAAGGTGATCAGCTTTGCGTTGTACCTTGCCTTGACGGTAGTGTTTACCGGCGTCTCTGGCGCCACGCCTGCCGGCTTGTGTGCCGCCGGAGCAAAGGCGTCGGGGGTCTCCATTAGCAGGAACAACGGCGCATAGAATAACACGCAGTCAAAGGCTTCTTTGTTAAACCACGTTATGTCGTTGAAGCGGTTCACCTTCAAGAGACGACGGAAGTCTTCCGCCTCGTAGTTTGCAAGGACAATAGTCTCCGCCAATGACGCGCCGTGCGACTGCGCCAGAGCAGATAGCGACACCAGCAATGTGTCTTCGGGAGCTGTGCGGGCAAGAACTGCCTTAGCTATCTCCGTTACCCAATAAGCGGTGTCGCCGCTAACGCCACATGCAGCGTAGGCTTCGCGGAGCTTGCGATCAAGGCTCCAGTGTTCCGCCAGTGCTACTGCCTCCGCGCCGCTTGCGCCATTGCCAATGATGGCGCGGAGCGTGGATAAGAGCGCGTAACCCAGCGCAAACGCCGCTATGCGCGGCGTATCAACGGCGGCGGCGCGCAGGCTCTCAAACAGCGGGAGCGTCGTGGTATCGGCAGTGTTGGCGCTAGGCACGCTGGTAATGGCCGACTTACTGCCAACAAAGCGCAGGAATCCGTACAGATGCGTCAGAAAGGTGGCGTAGACATACTCGGCGTCCATAGCGGGATATTCCATGCGGGTGTTGAACGGATCGTACTTACCCTGAGCCCCGCCGATGTAGGCAGCGGCGGTAGTGGCAAAGGCGATCAGCGGCTCACGGAGCGCGGCACTGAAACGCCCCTCTGCGTCATCCTCAATGATGCCAGAGCTGACGCGCTGTTTGCAGAACATGAAGAGGGCGCTCATCTGGTCAGTGGCGCAGATACGCATAAATGGCGCGTAGACTTCGCCGAGGAAGAAGTCCTGAATAGCGGCGTAAAGGTCAGGAACGCCACGCCCAGCGAGTTCCGCGTTGAGCTGCGCCCAGCGACCACTGGCATCTTCAACCTCGTAGATGTCCACAAAGATTTGAGCTTCGTAGCCTTTGAGGGCAACGAAGATGCCTTTCTCCGCGATTTCCTTTGAAGAGCGAATGAACCAGAGCCTAGAGCGGTGTTCACGCAGAAACGTGAAGTAAGGGCCTTCGTAGTGGAGCGACAGCGCCTGTGATAAGGTGTCCTGTTTGAAGCCGCCGCTTTTTTGCGGAATGGCGACAGCGCCCCGATGTACCCAGCCTGAGGTCGCGTAGTAGGAGTTGTTGTAGAACACCAGCCCACGGTCATCGCCAAGGCGGTTCGAGTAGGCAAACACGTTCTCGTTAACATAGCCTTCAACGGTGTAGAAGTCGTAGAGGCAGAACTCATTACTGCCGGAAAAAATCATGCGGCGCTTCATGAGCGGGAAAATGTCCCACTCATGGCGGTCAATAAGGCCCTGGTCTGGGTGTTCGTCGTGGTAGGCGCGGCGGTATTCCATGCCGTACTTCTCTTCAAAGCCTTCGATCTGCCCATGACCGAACATCGGTAAGCCCGGCATCGTTACCATCAGCGTACAGATGCCAAAGTATTTGTCGCCCTTGCCAAACTGAGCAACAGCAGTCTCTTCATCAGGGTTGTTCATGAAGTTAACGAAGCGTTTCAGTATCTCCGGGTCGAACTCTAGCGTGTTCTTAATGGTGGCGCGGTACTTCTGGTTCTCCTCGTTCTTGAGCATATTCATGAATGCTGAGTTATAAACACGGTGCATACCAAGGGTACGAACAAAGTAGCCTTCCATCATCCAGAAGGCTTCGGCTAGCAGCAGCGTATTCGGCGCTTCAACGGCGCAGCGGTCAACAACTTCGCGCCAGAACTCATTGGGGATACGGCGGTTGAACTCCTCGTTAGTGATAGCGTGTTCGGCGCGGCTGGCAATATCACCGCCACGACCGGGTTCTGGGTACCAGAGGCGCTGTATGTGGCGCTTGGCGAGCGTCATCGCCGCGTCAAAACGCACGATGGAGAACTGCTGGCACACGCCAATAATCGTGCGAATGACGGCTTCACGCGCTTCAGGGTTAAGAAAGTCGATCTGAGCGGTATCATTCCACGGCATTGAAGTACCGTCGTTACCGTGGTAGATATAACGGGTTTCGCCGGTGCGCTTATCAATGCGTTTGAACACCACTGCCGCGTCGCTGTGGGAGAAGTAATGCTCCTCGATTTGGACAGTAACATCGTCGCGTCCTGATAGATTGTCGCAGTTGTAGTTGTAGGTAGGGAACGGCGGGTATGACAGTTGCAGAAAGCGGTCGGGGTGTTCGATGACCCAGCGGCTATCAATGCCGGTGTGGTTTGGCACCATGTCTGAACCGAGGTGGATACCGCGGGCGGCGCACCGTTCACGCAGGTTAGTCAGCGCGTCCCAGCCGCCGAGTTCACCCGCAATGTCGTAATCGTAAAGGCTGTAGGCGCTGGCAGCAGCTTCGGGGTTGCCGGTCCATTGCTTGATGGTGCGGGAGGCATTACTGCGCTCCCACAAGCCGATCAGCCACAGGCCCGTAAAACCACGTCGCGCCATCGTATCAAGCTCCTCGTCGGGAATCTGGTCAAGCGTTGTTATCTGCCGGTCGTACTTCTGGGACAACTGGTAGAGCCACACCAGCGTACTTTTCGCCAGCAGTACGGTGCGCGGCATCCAGTCCTGGTCAGGGCTGAAATGCTCGTACTCGCTGAGACCTTCGTAGGTATATGCCTGCGTGGGTCCGGGACCGAAGAACGACGGCTTGGTTTCTTCTTTAATAACATCAAGGCTCATCAGCAGGCGGGCAAGGAACTTACCCAGGAACAAGGCCCAGCGCGTCCGTATAAACTGAAGCTGGCCCTCAAGCGTGTCTGATGCCAGCATCGGCGCCCGTAATAAATCCCATAGGCTCTGTCCTTCGGGTCCAAACGGCGGCAGTAAGGTAAAATAGGCGCGTAATTCAGCGCAGGCATCGTTGTAAATCGTTGTTTTCGCCAACTCAGTATCATCAAACAGGAAGGTAAACGGCTTAAATGCGGGGTTCAGGTTGGCGAGCGACAGTAAGAGCAGCTCCTCAAGGGCAAGAGCGCGGCAGCTTTCGCCGTGATCATCGCTGTTAAGGTATTCATCAATGGTGGTTTCCCCGGCGTAAACCTGTTGCGGCGGGAATAACTGGCAAAACGTCTTCAGTAAGGCGTCGGTTTTGTCCTTACCAAAGCGTTCCTCAATTCTGGCAATGGCGGCGGTAAAGATGTCAGGCTGTACTCGTTCACGGTACAGGGCAACGATGTAGTGCAGTATCTCGTCAATGAGACCCATTGCATTCAATTGCCCTGCCTTCACGAAACGTTCTGGCCGTTCAGCTTTGGCGTTGAGCTTGGCGGTAAGCTCCCGTACCTGACGGAAGTCAATGAAGACAACATTACCCGTCAGTGAGAATAAGGCGTGTTCGAGACTGTGTTCTTCACGCACGGAGCGGAGTATGTGAAACTCCATCGTTGCTTTACGCTGGGACGCAAAGCCTTTGCTTGGCGCGACGCTTTCAAACGCGGCTAGTCGTATTTGTATCTTCATTTTTTTCCCCTATGGCGACTTTCTTCTTTTCAAGCGGCGGTATTGTCGCTAGTTCTTCGACACCCTTAACAAAAATCTCGTCCTTAGCCAACTCATCAATGGTCGCCGGTAAGCGATAGGTCCAGTTGAACGAGTTATAGGTACCCGGAACATTGATACGCTCAGTAGCGGGGTCCTGGGCGTACCACTTCTGCGACAGGTGCAGTAAATCCTGAATCTGGAACACCCGAAACCGTGACGCCGCTCCTGCCACCTGATGCAGGATAATCTTAGCAACACCCGGATTGTATACTGGCGGCAAAAACGGCTGCCCAATGAAGTTTGTCAACACTTCTTTTTCAGCCTCTCGCTCCCACCATTCGCGGAGAGTCGAGCTATCATGTACCGCTGGCGTACACACGCTGAGCTCAGGGTAGTCCTCCAGCGGAATGTACGGTTGCCCCTCCTTGTCCCACCAGCGGTACCACCGTACCACCCGTAAACCCAGTATCCTCAGCTTCGTCAGTACCCGCGGCACGCAATCAGGCACTTCGCCCAAGTCTTCCGCGCATGGCAACATTTCCGACGACTCGGCTAGTATTGACAACAACTTCTCACCGAGCTTCTCCCACGCTTTTTCGGATTCGCACTTCTTTTCAGCAAGTAACTGCTCAATGGCTTCGCGCTCACTATCTGACAACGACTGATACGCCCGTGATTCACGGTATTTCCACGTGGGGAAGTAATGGCCATCCTCGTATTGCAGGAAGAGCCGGTTCTTCCACACGTCCAGCAGGTACTTCTTTACTGCCGGGTGCAGTTGCAGGGCGTCAATGTCCCTTTCACCTTTAATCGAATCCTTGAACAGCCAGAGTTCTTCGTTGTCAATGCGATCCAGCGCCAGTGTAAAGGCGCGGTTCGCCTCATACTGAATGTCGTCTTTGGAAAGACAGCCGTCATGTTTGAGGCTATCCAAGACTTCGCTCGTTGGCACATGGGGATACGACAACCAGCGTATCCGGTCGGCGTCAAAGCCGCGCATCACAAGGTCTTGCTTGGTAATGGCGGTGTAGGGAATGTAGCGTCCCAGCAGCGAATTGGTGTCCTTCTCAGTACGCGCTGTTGCCCATATACGGAAGAAGCCCAGCACATGATCAATGCGGTATGCCGCGTAATACTTTGCTGCTACCTTGAGCCGGTCCCGCCACCATACATAGTTCTCCTTCTCCAGCGCGTCCCAGTTGTAGGTCGGGAAACCCCAATTCTGACCCTCAGGGCTGTACATATCCGGCGGCGCGCCAGCGGACAGTTCAAGGTGGAAGTAATCAGGGTGCGCCCATGCGTCGCATGAATCATCGTTGATGAGGATCGGCAGATCACCTTCCAGCACAATACCATCGCTCTTGAGACTCGCCGCCGCCGCGCTGAATTGCTCGTCAAGCGCCTTCTGTATCCATGTCCAGAACAGATGTTCAGCCTTGAGATCAGCGTCATCCCAGAGCGCCGCCAACTCCGCGTGCGTAACAGTACGTGTAGTATCCCATTCGCGCCAGCTCCGCTCCTGATTCGCCTGCTTAAGCCGCCGGTAAACCGCGTACTCCTTCACCCAGGCATTAGCGGCAATCCATGCCGCTAAACCTCCGCCGTCTTGGGCTGAGGCGCATATTGCCGCCTCATTCGCGGCAAATATCTCGTGTAAGAGTTCCAGCTTTGCCTTCATCACCTCGTAATGGTTAAACCGCGCCTCATGCTCAAAACGTAACGTGATGGCCGCGATCCGCTTCTGCCACTGCGGGTCTTGCGCCTCCGGCATATCAGCGATACGCAGATAGATCGGGTGTAAGGCAAAAGCGGTAAGAGCGCTGTACGGCGAGCTTTCGTAACCAGTGTCATTAACCGGCAGTATCTGAATAAGCCCGACACGCATCTTTTTACACAGATGTCCGAAGGCAATTAAGTCAGGAAACTCCCCAACTCCCATACTACCCGCTCCCCGCAGAGCGCCAACCGGCAACACAACGCCAATCAGCCGTCGTTCCGTATCCTGTTGAGCAGTACCCATAGTATCCTCCAAATAAAACAATCGAGTTTGCAAAGCAAGCTCGCACGTCCAAGCCTCATGGCCGAACTCGCAAATAGTATAATAGAAAACCACGTATCTGTGTAGGTCTATAAACATTCTGATTGATACAAGCCAGTGTCTCTGATAGGCTGAGGCTATACTTATTTAAGGAGAATATATGGAACAACGACGCTATTTCTTTACCTCAGAATCAGTCGGCGAGGGGCATCCCGACAAGCTCTGCGATCAGATTTCTGACGCTATTCTTGACGCCTGCCTCAAAGACGACCCGCAGAGCCGTGTTGCCTGTGAAACATTCGCGTCAACCGCGATGGTACTCATCGGCGGTGAAATAACCACTCAGACCTTTGTGGACTTTCAGGGCGTAGTCCGCGAAGTCGCTAAAGAGGTCGGCTATACCAATCCCGCGTATGGCCTTGATTTCGGGTCAATGGCAGTGCTGGACATGATTCACAGCCAGTCGCCGGACATCAGCCAGGGCGTTTCCGGCGTGGGGCTTGACGAGTACAAGGGACAGCAGGGCGCCGGCGATCAGGGCATGATGTTTGGCTTTGCCTGTAACGAAACTGAGGAGCTCATGCCCCTGCCTATCACGCTGGCGCACAAAATCCTCATCAGCGCCACTGAACAGCGCAAATCAAAAGCCATAGCATGGCTGCGCCCCGACGCCAAGAGTCAGGTAACGGTTGAATACGAGGGGCATAAGCCCGTGCGCATCGACGCGGTGGTCGTATCTCACCAGCACGATGACGACGTATCCCACGCCACCATAAAAGAAACGCTCATTGATCGCGTCATCAAGCCGATCCTTGAGCCAACCGGCCTGCTTGACCGTAAAACCAAGTATTTCATTAACCCAACCGGTCGTTTCGTGGTTGGCGGTCCCTTTGGCGACACCGGTCTCACCGGCAGGAAGATCATCGTGGACACGTACGGCGGCATGGGCAGACATGGCGGCGGCGCGTTTTCCGGCAAAGACCCGACTAAGGTTGACCGTTCCGCCGCCTACATCGCCCGCTATGTTGCCAAGAACATTGTCGCGGCGCAGTTTGCCGAGCGTTGTGAGGTCGAGCTTGCCTACGCCATCGGCGTTCCGTTCCCGGTTTCCATTATGATTGACACCTTCGGCACCTCCGCTCTTCCTGAATCGCGCATTGAGTCGGCAGTCAGGAAGGTATTCGACCTCAGCCCCGCCGGTATCATCAAAACCCTCGATCTGCGCCGCCCCATCTACCAGAAAACCGCTGTATACGGTCATTTTGGCCGGAGCGAGTTCCCCTGGGAAAAGACCGACAAAGTTGACGCGCTCAAACAGGCGATAGGATAAAAACATCGTAACTATTCAGGCCGTATGCCGATCCTGCTTGCAGCCATAGCGCGGCTGAATGGTTACCACATGAAATGCTTGAAAAACCGCTTAATACAATTGTTTACCCGTGAGAGCATAAAAGACAAAGGAAGGATTCGCCCCCTGATCTCAGCGCGCTCTTTATGGAGTAATTCCGAACCCATTGGGAATGTTTTAAAACCCATTGGGAATGTTTTAAAACCAATTCGGAGTAACTCACAATCTATTCGGAACGTCCCAGATCTATTCGGAATGACTCAGAATCTATTTGGAATATCTCAAAACTTATTTGGAATATCTCAAAACCTATTTGAAATGTATCAAAACTTATTTGGAATATCTCACAACTTATTTGGAATGTCTCAGAATCTATTTGGAGTAACTCAAAACTTGTTTGGGATGTCTCACAACCGGTTTGAAATGTCTCACAACCGGTTTGAAATATCTCACAACCGGTTTGGAGTGTATCAGAATGTGTTTGGGTAAGGGAAAGTTCCTTAGCGGGACGGAGTGAAGAGACGGCGGTGTGCCGCGACTTCTCTTTGTGTAGCTAGGATACAATTATTTTTTATTTGAGAGGAGTATTACTAGGATGAAGATTACGTTTATGGGCGCGGGCAGCACGGTGTTTGCGCGGAATGTGCTGGGGGATTGCATGTGCGCCCCGGCGTTGCGGGACAGCGAGATTGCGCTCTACGACATTGATGGGGAGCGGCTCGGTCAGAGCGAGGCGATTCTGAGCGCGATTAACCACGGGCTTGGCAATAGGGCGCGGGTAAAAAGTTTTCCCGGTGTGGAGAATCGCAGGGAGGCGCTGAGAGGCGCGGGTTTTGTGGTCAACGCTATTCAGGTGGGCGGCTATGAACCGGCCACAGTCGCGGACTTTGAAATACCGAAAAAGTACGGGCTTCGCCAAACCATCGCTGATACGCTTGGTATCGGCGGCATCATGCGGGCGCTGAGGACGATTCCGGTGATGGAGGAATTTGCCCGCGACATGGAAGAGGTCTGCCCCGGCGCGTGGCTGCTCAATTACACCAACCCGATGGCCATGCTTTGTGGGTATATGCAAACCTATACCAGTGTGAAAACCGTGGGGCTTTGCCACAGCGTCCAGGTCTGCTCAGAGACGCTGCTGAAATCGCTCGGCATGGAGGATAAACTTGAAGGGCGGATCGAAAGAATCGCCGGTATCAATCACATGGCGTGGCTTCTGGACATTCGGGACGCTGGGGGAAACGACCTCTACCCGGAAATAAAGAAACGGGCTGCGGAAAAGAACAGGAACGGGAAGCACAGCGACATGGTGCGGTTTGATTATATCGAAAAGCTGGGGTATTACTGCACCGAATCTAGCGAGCATAACGCCGAGTACAACCCTTTCTATATAAAGGCGAAGTACCCGGAACTCATTAAGCGGTTCAACATTCCCCTGGACGAGTATCCGCGCCGCTGTGTTAGTCAGATTGCGGGCTGGAACAAGGAGTATGCGTCGCTGGCTGGAAACAAAGAGTTGACCCATGAACGCAGCCGTGAGTACGCCTCGTATATTATGGAGGCGATAGTTTCAGGCGCGCCCTACAAGATTGGCGGCAATGTGCTGAATACCGGCGGCTTGATTGAGAACCTTCCCCGCGAAGCCTGTGTCGAGGTTCCCTGTCTTGTTGACCGCAACGGCGTAACGCCCTGCCATGCGGGGCGCCTCCCTTTGCAGCTGGCGGCGATGAATATGAGTAACATCAACGCGCAGCTGCTTACGATTGAGGCGGCGCGGACGCGCAAACGGGAACACATCTACCACGCGGCCATGATGGACCCGCACACGGCGGCGGAATTGTCTTTGGATGATATTGTGCGTATGGTGGACGAGCTTATCGCGGCGCATGGGCCGCTTTTGCCCACGTACCGGTAAGGGCGTCATGGTTAAGCCAGACGGCGCGGATGTACCTGTGTGTATCCGCGCCGTCTGTGCTGTCTGTGCCATGTGCGGCGCTTTATTCGCTGATCAGGCGGTCGTAGTGCTTGCTCTCCGCCTCAAGCCGCCTGAGCTGTAATTCCTCTTTCTTTAGCTCCAGTTCCAGCATCTCCTTTTGGTACTGGAGCTTCTTTGTCTCTTCTTCCAGTTTGATTCGTTTAAGGTTGGCATTCTCCTGAATCGCCGGCGCGATGAGAGCGCCGGATATAATCCCCGTTATTGATATCAATACGATCCCTGCTATAATTAAGATTCCTATCATCACAAGATCCTCCTTACTCATTAATCAGGCGGTCATACTGCTTGCTCTCCGCCTCAAGCCACCTGAGATGTAGCTCTTCCTTCTTCAACTCCAGTTCCAGCATCTCCTTTTGGTACTGAAGCTTCTTTGTCTCTCCTTCCAGTTTGATTCGTTGAAGGTTGGCACTCTCCTTAATCGCCGTTAGCACTATCGTTACAATTCCTCCTACAATTAAGACTCCTATCATCAACAAGCTCCTTCTTACTCACTGATCAGGCGGTCGTAGTGCTTGCTCTCCGCCTCAAGCCGCCTGAGCTGTAGTTCTTCTTTCTTTAGCTCCAGTTCTAGCATCTCCTTTTGGTACTGGAGTTTCTTCACCTCGTTGTTATTTTTCTTGATTCTTCCTATAAACGAGAACACGATAGCTGGCGCGCCAACAAAGAGCGATAGGATCGCTATGATTGGGACTAAGGTCTGGGCTAAGTTATCCATAAGTACCTCCACTGCTAGTCTATACCCTTTTCTTAGCCTTGTCATTCTGACGTGCTGTTCGCATTATAGTAGAAGGAGATGAATACAAATGGAAATTTCAACCTTACAAAAGGCACGGTATGCATATCAGCCGAAACTACCGGCCAGCCTCTCAGGGGAGCTTACCCATATTGTCGTGAAACTCGGTGAACCGACTGAAGCGGCAACGGATCAGGCTGATCTTAAAATGCTTTTCAAGTACAGCTATGGTAAGCCCATTGCGCGTTTTGAGGCAGGGACGGCTGTAAACAGTCAGCTCACGCGGCAACTCAATGTAGGCGTGATTCTCTCAGGCGGACAGGCTCCGGGTGGACACAACGTAATAGCGGGGCTTTTTGATGGCCTTAACAAGGGGAATCCGGCGTCAAAGCTCTACGGATTTGTGGGTGGTCCGAGTGGGCTTATTGAGAACAAAAGCCTGCTCATCACGGGTGAACTCATGGACCAATACCGGAATACCGGCGGTTTTGACCTGATTACGTCAGGCCGAACAAAGATTGAGACCCCAGAGCAGTTCGCCGCCGCGCTCAAGACCGCGAAGGCGCTTGCGCTCAACGCCATTGTGGTTATTGGCGGGGATGATTCCAACACCAACGCGGCGCTTCTGGCCGAGTATTTTATTGAGAAGGGTGAGGCTATTCAGATCATTGGCTGTCCCAAGACTATTGATGGGGACCTCAAGCACGAATACATCGAAGCCTCCTTTGGTTTTGACACTGCCTGCAAGACCTACAGCGAACTCATTGGTAACATTGAGCGGGACGCGCTCAGCGCCCAGAAATACTGGTACTTCATTAAGCTCATGGGACGCTCGGCCAGCCACATTGCGCTGGAATGTGCGCTCCAGACTCATCCCAATGTGTGCCTCATTTCTGAGGAAGTTGAGGCAAAGAAGCAGTCGCTCGCTCAGGTTGTGGAACAGGTCTGTGATTCCATTGTGAAACGCGCAGCCAATGGTGAGAACTTCGGCGTGGTTCTCATTCCTGAAGGGCTGATCGAGTTCATCCCCGAAATCAAGACGCTCATTGCCGAGTTGAACGACGTGATGGCCAAAGGGTCAGAGGAATTCGCCAAGCTTCATTCGTTTGACAGGCGCAAGGCTTGGCTTGAGAAGACGCTCAGGGCGGATACGCTTGCCACATTTAACAGCCTGCCTGGGGAAATCGCGGCGCAGCTGCTCATGGACCGGGACCCGCACGGCAATGTGCAGGTATCGCTCATTGCAACCGAGCATTTGCTGTCAGCCATGGCGGGTCATCGCCTTGTTGAACTCAAGAAGGCGGGTGTCTACAAGGGTAAGTTCTCTGTTCAGCGCCATTTTTTTGGTTATGAGGGACGTTGCGCCTTCCCGTCAAACTTCGACGCGGACTATTGCTATGCTCTAGGCATGAGCGCCTTTGTGCTTATCGCTGCCGGGCTGACCGGCTACCTTGCCAGTGTGCGGAACCTCACGTCTTCCGCGTCTGAGTGGATTGCCGGCGGCATTCCGCTTACCATGATGATGAACATGGAGCAGCGGCATGGTTCCAAGAAGCCGGTTATCAAGAAGGCGCTTGTTACGCTGGATGGAGCGCCGTTCAAGGCGTTTGCCGCAGAGCGGGATACATGGGCGGTGAAGAGCAGCTTCCTGTTTCCGGGGGCTATCCAGTATTACGGGCCTTCGGAAGTCTGCGATCAGCCGACTATGACGTTAAAGCTGGAACAATCAATAAAGTAAGTTGGCAGGGACAGAGCGTTTTGCTGTGTCCCCTGCTTAATACAAGGAGGCGTGTGTAGTGAAGAAAGCGTGTATCTTATCGCTGAGTTTGTTACTGCTGCTACTGCCTCCCTCGCTTCCGGCGGATTTTATCGAAGATATTGGTAGAAAGGGGAATATCACGTGGGACAATCTTATACTTCTGTACAAACGCTCCGGTTGGAAGGAACCGGCTCTGCCTAAAACGATTGCGGATAGCTTTTCACAGTATAAAGACAAAGTTATGCATTTTCCCCTTATTGATTTCAGTGATGTCATAAGCGACAGCAAGGGAAACCGGTACTACTATTATGGCGAGAAAGAGGGGACTGAAATTGTTCTTTTCACCTACCACGAGGGTCTGTCATTAAAACTTGCGTCATTAAACGCCATGTTGGGGAACTTAGGTAGCCAATATGAGGCCCTGGGAAGTGTTATTGATGTTCAGCAAGACTGGGAGACGTGGGAGACCGTGATCTTTGTGGAACTATGCGCTTTTCATATCAGGAGCCGGGTCTGTGTTGTGGTTGAAAGCAATAACATAGCTCTGGTTGGCCAGGACATCCTTGACGTTTCTGTGGAAGAGCAGGTTGTAATGTGGACTCATGACATTCCTGAAGACGTTAAAGCGGTTCCCCCAGGTCTTGATCCTGAAAGTGTGGCGAAATGGTTTCTTTTTTTCGGCTCAATTAGTAAAAACCTTGGTATCTGGACTCAGCTTTGTTCAGTACAGGAGAATATAACATCAAGCGCCAATGTGCTGAGACCAAAGGGACGCAGTTGGTGGCAGACCATCTCTTCAGGAGAACGAGAGTATCGCTTTATCGGTGAAGCTGTGCTTAATAACACTGATACGGCACGGGTGTTTCTCTACCAGATAAGTGAACATGGGCTTGATGTGGGAGAGCCTATGCCCTTGACCGTGATTCTAGAACAAGCTGGGCAGTGGCGGGTTTCGTTGTTTTAGAATGAGCTTTACCAACCAACGGTTTCGTGAATGATCTGGAGTGTTTTCTCGGCGCAGCGGTCCCAGGAAAACAGTTGCGCCCGTTCAAGTCCAAGTCGGCGACATTCGTGGTATACATCGCGCTTACTTGTCAGCGTTACCATGCGGTCGGCCATGTCTTCCACGTCTGTGGGGTCGAAGTAGAGGGCTGCGTGTTCCGCAGTTTCCGGCAGGCTGGCGGCGCGGGCGCAGGTAACCGGCACGCCGGAAGCCATAGCCTCAAGTACGCCCAAACCAAAGCCTTCATATAAGGAAGGAATCACCACAATGTCCGCGCCGGAGTACAGTTCGGGTAGGCTCTTTTGCGGGAACTGGCCGGTAAAGAAGATGTCGCTCCGGTACGGTGAGGCGGCGGCGATCTCCCGTATCTTCTTCGCGCCGTGGTTTTCCATGCCCGCAAGAACAAGGCGGTGAGGAAACTTGGTACGCTCACGGAATATGTTAAAGGCTTTGATGAGACGCGCATGGTTCTTCATGGGGTGTTCGATACGGGAAGCGTAGAGGATATAGGGTCTGCGGAAGCTAAACGGCTGGATCAGCACCACGCTTTCCTCGTTACGGGGACGGGGATGGAATACCTCAGTATCAATGCCATTAGGCACAACCTCAATGAGCGATTCCTTTATACCAGCAATTTCAATGAGTTCCTGCTTTACCCATTGACTTACCGCGATGATGCGTCCGAGCTTACGGAGCGCATTTGGCAACACGGCGCGAACAAACGACTGCGAGTATCTTCCTAATGGTCGCGCTTTTCGCCATGGGCTCATATCATGCACCACGCCAATACTTGGGCAGGGGCTATCCAAAGGTAGCATCTTATGGGCGGCTGGAAAGAAGCACGCATCATAATCACGCTTTACAGCGAATTCTGGATACTTAAATATATGCCACAACGAGTTGGCAAACTTTCCGGTATAACGGCATTTAGGGATAAACTCCATATTTGGAACCACTTCATTAAATGCAAACCGGTCAAACTCCCAGCCAAACAACTCAAACAGAGCATCCGAAGGGGGAATTCGCTTTAATAACTGCATTGTATAAATACCAATCCCAGAATTTCCACCGTCGCACGCAAAGGTATCAATACCTATTTTCATAATACAACCCCTACAATCTTATCGGGTTCTCTTGCTATTCATGCGTAGTATTGCATAGTGTCAGGATGAATGAAACAGCGCTATACTCTGGCTAAAATTGCCAGCCAAAGCCCAGTGTTGGCTGGACATATAAGGGGCTATTCTCTAAAAGTATATAAGCGAAGTCCACCCCAGCGGTAACAAAGAATGGTCTGCGAATAAACCACTGAAAAGATATACCGCTACTCATGGACGACAGCCATGTATAGGAATCATTATACACCCAAGAGAAGCCGCCACCAAGCCAAAAGTTGAAGGCCATGACATGGTTGGGCAACCACTGCCGAAACACCAGCCCCAAATGCGCGTTCCAGATATGACTAGCCAAATTCTGGTGGTTCCATGAAGAGGCAAGCCCAAAGCCCAAACTACGGGTTCTGGCCTTGAGGGGAATGAAATTCAGTTTTAAGGAAGCGCCCACAGGAAAAAACGATACCATAGAAGAATCGTTGGAAAAACCAGACGGAGGAGTAAGGAGCGGTGAGTATGCCGCCTGAATCTCAATATCCATAGCTGTTTGTGGCGGAGGTTCCGGTGGCTCAGGCTCAGGCTCAGGTTCCGGCTCTGGCGGCGGTTCAGGCTCAGGCTCAGGTTCCGGCTCTGGCGGCGGTTCAGGTTCCGGCTCTGGCTCTGGCTCTGGTTCCGGCTCTGGCGGCGGTTCAGGTTCCGGCTCTGGTAGTTCCGGCGGCTCTGGCTCAGGCAGAGTAAGCTCCGGCGCCGGCTCAGGCGCGGGTGGCGCAATGGCCACAACCTCCGGCGGTGAAGAAACCACCTCGAAATACGACCACTCAGAACCAGCCTCATTTCCAAATATATCATAGACCGTTACCTGATACCGATACCGGCCTATAGGAAGGGCGCTGTCTATGAAAGGCTCCTCAGTTATCTTCCGCACAAGCTCATGGTATTGGCCGCTACTGTTCTGTAGTTCCACCACAACCTCATAATATGACGAGGAGGCTTCCGGTTCCCAGTTCAGGCGCTGAACAGAGTTGCCATGGGGCTGAACCACCTCGAAAAACGCCCAGTCGGACGTTACGCCTAGGCGGTCAAACAGGTTGTATACTCGCACTTGAAACCGGTATTGACCGGGAACCAGGGAACAATCCAGAAACGCCTGAGCGACTGTTTCCCGCAGAACCTCCCCGCGATTCCGGTCTAGCCGTTCCACAATCACTTCATAAAGGGAGGCCGCCGGATCAGGTTCCCAAGAGAGGCGCTGAACAAAGCGCTCGATTGGAGCTGTCTGGGCTGCCAGCAAGCAAAGTGGCAAAGTGAAGTATAAAACAAAGAGCGTAACACCGGCGTATCTCTTCGCTACGGTGTGTGTTTCACTAATACTCACTTTGTTTTGATACCTCCTCTTATAGGCAGCTCTTACTTTAAGTATCGACTATCAGAGGCTAATGACTGGCCGCGTTGCAGCTCGCGCTACAGCTCATAGATTTCATGCAGGAAGAGCGTCGCGGCCTGAGCCACATTGAGGCTGTCCAGGTTACCGCTTCCAGGAATCCGTACCAGCGCGGCACAGCGCTCCTTAACTTCCTTCGGCAAACCGGTCTCTTCATTGCCCACCACAAGGGCGATACCGGAACTCGTTTTCCGCGCCGGTAAACGAGCAGATAGGTCCTTGATAATCATTCCCAGGTCCCCCAGACGCCACCTGCTTCGCGGCTCCGCTCCAATCGTAATGAGTACCTGCGAGGCATCTTTGAGAAACGCCGCTGTATTCCGCACCGTTCTGAACATGATATGTTCCATGCCTCCCTCAGCGACGCGATAGGCGCTGGTGGTCAGGAGCGATTCCTCATCAAGCGACGAGGCTACCACGAAGTCTGCGTCAAAGAACGCGGCTGAACGGACAATAGCGCCGAGGTTATGATCGTTTCCAATGGAATGAAGAACAATACCGGTTTTCCCCTCTTGCGCCCAGAGATTAAGGTCATCATGGGTAAGGGCGAGGGTTTGTGGCTCTATGATCATGGCAACCACGCCCTGGTGATGGCTACTTTTGCAGATACACTCAAGCTCCTCATCGTCGCAGAGTTTATAGGGACGTTTACGGGCGGCAAGCTGTCCGCAAACCGCGCTGAACAGACCTAAACGGTCTTCACGGAGAAAGAGGCGGTTAATCTGTTCCGGGTGGATTTCGCCCAAAGCGTTTACGGCGTTAAGGCCGCAAACCGCAAGTTCATTGGTAAGTTTGTTTCTCATGGCAAGTTTGGAGGTGGCGGGAGTCGAACCCGCGTCCTAGTACGCGACACACAAGCCTCTACAGGTTTAGCCGCGCATTGGATTTCGAGGCTGACTTGGCTGCGCGACGCGCGGTCAGCCCTTATTTCAGAAGTTTCTTATCATCCTTCTTCTGAACGCGAAGGACAACCAGCCCTGATTGCGTCGCGGGATTCGCCCCTCAAGGCGGCGGAACGGTCCCACGCAGTTATGCCGCTAAGGCGTAGCTGTAATTGTCGTTATCGGCAATTAAATTTTTTGCCGAATGTTAGGAGATCGGCACTCCACCTGCAACCTGTATCTCGAATCGTACCAGTCGAAACCGGTACACCCCCGATATAGTAAGACGAGTATACCAAACGTGTACCAACAGGTCAAGCAGGGGAACGCCCATTCCCCAAAGCACAAGCCAGCCAGCCTCTTTCTGCGCGGGGCTTGAACAATCACGGCTCAAACACCTTCACCAGTACGAGTGGAACTCTCACACTCGGTCGAGTGAAACACCTTCACTCGTACGAGTGGAACACTCACACTCGGTCGAGTGGAACACGCTCACTCGGTCGAGTGGAACACCTTCACCAGTACGAGTGGCCGATGCGCCGGTGAAGCGTGCCGTTGTCTCCCAGACACGCGCCAGGCGACAGCGCCTGCCACACGGGTTGCGTTGCCGAAGCCTCAATCAACGGGAGCGTCGCCGCTGTATAGGGGATATTTTTATAGCGCGTCAACCATTGCCTTGAACTCATGCTCGTCAAGGGTTTCCTTTTCCAGAAGCTGGACGGCAACGCTGTCGAGTAATGACCGGCGCTCGGAAAGCATTGTTTTGACTATGTTGTACTGGGTCTCCATTATGGACGCCATTTCCTCGTCAATGTACTGCTGGGTGGACTCGGAGTATTCACGATGGAATTGGGGTTCCCGCTGCTCCTGATTGCCGAGCATAGAAGCGCCGCGTTGGGTAAGAGCCACGTTCTTGAAACGGGCGCTCATACCATAGTCGGTGATCATGCGGCGGGCAATATCAGCGGCTTTGGTGATGTCATTAGCAGCGCCGGTTGAGATTTTGTCGAACACGAGTTCCTCAGCAGCGCGTCCGCCTAAGAGTACGTTGATCTTGCCGAGCAGTTCGTCCTCAGTCATAAGGTAGCGATCTTCCACCGGCATTTGCAGGGTATAACCAAGCGCGCCAAAACCTCGCGGTACAATCGAGATTTTCTGCACTGGATCAGAACCCGGGGTAAAAGCAGCAATGAGCGCGTGTCCGGTTTCATGGAAGGCCACGACACGGCGCTCGTCATCCTTGATGATACGGTTCTTCTTCTGGAGGCCAGCTACGGTTTTTTCAATAGCTTCCTCAAAGTCTTTCTGGATAACAAGGGTACGCCCGCCGCGCACCGCAAGCAGAGCAGCCTCATTCACGATGTTGGCGAGATCAGCACCTACAAAGCCTGAGGTAAGGCGGGCAACCGCCGCAAGATCAACCTGCGGGCTGAGCTTAACCGCCTTTGAGTGAATGGAAAGAATGGCCTCACGACCCTTGAGGTCAGGACGGTCAACCAGCACCTGCCGGTCAAAGCGCCCCGGACGCAGGAGCGCCGGATCAAGTACGTCGGGGCGGTTGGTGGCCGCCAGTATGATAAGGCCGCTGGTGGCGTCGAAGCCGTCCATCTCAACCAGCAACTGGTTCAGGGTCTGCTCCCGCTCGTCATTAGCGCCAGCAATATTGTTGATGCGGCTCTTACCAACAGCGTCAAGCTCGTCAATAAAGATGATACACGGCGCCTTATCCCGCGCCTGTTTGAAGAGGTCGCGCACCCGCGCCGCGCCCACGCCAACAAACATCTCCACAAAATCAGCGCCGCTCATGCGGAAGAAGGCAACGCCAGCCTCACCAGCCACAGCCCGCGCCAGCAAGGTCTTGCCGGTTCCCGGCGGCCCCACGAGCAGTACGCCCTTGGGTATCTTACCGCCAATGTCAGTGTACTTTTTCGGGTTCTTTAAGAAATCAACCACCTCAACCAGCTCGTCCTTAGCCTCATCAACACCGGCCACATCGGAGAAGCGGGTAACAATGTCGCCCTCAGCTACAATAACAGCGCGGTTCTGACCCACCGAAAGCACATTGCCGCCCATGTTACCCAGCCGCTTCATAAGGAAACGCCAGATAAAGAAAAAGATGACGATAGGCAGTACCCAACTGAAGATGATGTTGAGGATCGCGCTGCCTTCACGGGATACGGCATAGTAAGCCACGCCCTGGTTGTCAAGCAGGCGTATAAAGTCCTCAGTGAGTATGCCCACTGTGCGGTAGACATTTGCCGTGCGCATATTGCTCCGCAGACCGGGCAACTGAGTAAGTTGACGCTGGGTCGTATAGCCGGTGAAATAGGAGTCGGTAAGCTCCACCCGTTTGATTTCGCCACTCGCTATTCGCGCCTTAAACTCAGAGAAATCAATAGCCGGATTCATCCTGTTCATAAAGACATAGTTAAAAAGGCTCATGCCCACGATTAAGATAACAATATAAATAATAGTGAATTTCCAGCCACCGAATTTCTTCGGGTCAGGAAGCTGCGGGCCGCCAAAAGGAAAACGCGGACCGTTCTTTTTCGGCTTCTTATTACCGTCGTCCATTACATACTCCTCTCTACAGGGTCGTCCAAGTTACCATCAAGTTCGGTGACGCCGCCGAATGACTTCTCTGAAAACCGCGCCGGAACTATTCCAATATCTACTTTTTGATAGGTTAATTCAATACATTCCTCATCAAACCGCCGCTTGATGTCCATGAGTATCGAAGTCTTGGTTTCAAGCACGAAGTTCTTGTCGAACCACAGGCTCATAATGATGCCAATGCCGCGCTCGTCGAACTTGTCAACACGGAACAGCGGCGCCGGGTTGTCCAGCACATAGGTATTCTTTGTCGCAATGTCCATGAGTACATCACGCGCCAGCTCAAGGTTGGTCTTATACGCCACGCTGAACGAGAGGTCGAGCCTGCGTATGCCATAACGGGTAAGGGTGATGAGGTTTGCCTTGATGATGGTCTCGTTGGGGATACGCACGAAGAGGTTATCAAACGTGCGCAGCTTCACTGAAAGCAGATCAACCGACATAACAACGCCCATGAGCGTATCTACCTGAATCGCGTCGCCCACCTTAAACGGCTTTTCAGATAAGAGAAAAAAGCCGGAGATACAGCTTGTTACTGTGGTTTGGGCAGCAAAGCCAAGCACAATACCCACGATTCCGGCTGCGCCCAAGATCGCGGACGTGTCGATACCCATGCTCCTGAACACAAAGAGCAGCGCCATCACAACGCCGGTGTACTTGATGCCCTTGCGGAGGATGAAGCTGCGCTGCGCGGAGAGCTTTTTCTTCAAGGCCCGTCCCAGCACCAACTGAAGCAGGTTAAAGACCATGATGATCACAAACGCCATGAGTAGGGCGCTTACCGCACGGACAAAGATTTGAGACGGATTAGTTTCAATGATACGCTCTTCAATATTCTTTATAAAATCATTTGGGTTCATATATTACCTTATACTTCAAAATCGTGTGATGTGATGAATAATATCCATACTCCGGCGAAAAAGCTCGTCTCCCGGATCCGTTTTAGCGCCTGGGGTGAGCATAGTTGGCTTACCGTCAGGCTGCTTCACGTTCATCTTGAGATCGCTGCCGGTATACTCAAGCTCAAGCTGGTCGGTAAGCAGGCATCCGTGATGCGCGTAAACCGAAAGCGGTTTGGGGTATATCACCAGATAGCTCAGGTCAAAGGCGTTTTTCGCGGTGTTCCTGACCGTGATGACGCAGCGCGCCAATGACGCCGGATGCTCATCGTTTCGGCTAGACCAGGGCGTCAGCGCATGTGGCAGGGAGAAATAAAGGCCGCCCTCACTGGTATATTCCCCAAACCATGCTTTCGAGAGCGTATACGGCATGAACTCGGCGAGCGCAATGTCTGGGTAACACTCGATCTTGAATAAGGGCGGCAGGTCTGCGATGAATCGCGCCTCATGGCCGGTGAGGAGCCGCACTGGTTTTCGCAGGGTTACGAAGTACGGTGTTTGCAGATAGGGCCGCAGGGAGACCCGCTCACCCTCGCCCCACGCCGACGCCACCGCAAGCTCATTGGACGGAGCCTGCCCGTTGAACAGACCACAGAAGCCCTCCAGCTTATAAAAAGGAAGAGTCTTGAACGAGCTTTGCCACTCAATGCCTGTTTTCCGCAGATAGGCTTCCGCGCCGCAGAGCTTCCACTGATACCAGCACTCCTCGTCAGGCTTAAATATATTCCACATAGTTCCAAAAATAATAAAATTACTGACAAAAGGCGCAGGATACAGCGTCTTTTCGCGCTCTTCTCATACAGAACCCAAGTTGCCCTCGTCGTGGACACCCATGAGCCGCTGATTCTTAGCGTCAGCCATGATGTCCACAGCTTCCTTTTGCCTTTCAATGTGCCTTTCATGGCCACCCCTTTTGTGCTGAGGGCCGGCCTTCGGCGGGCGCGTCAAGTCCGCCGCCCGGTGTTTTCACCATTCGCGGGCAGTGAACCATGTGGGACGAAGAGCAAGCCGTACCGCGTCGCCGGACTGTTCCAGCACGTACATGCCAAGCTCATCCGCCAAGTCCTTTGCCTCGGGGTCTATCATAAGGGCGGCCAGCCCCGCCAGCGCCTTCTTCCCTTTATACTGGGCGGGCGGATACTGTTTTATCTGTTCCATGCGCGTGGCATGGTACTCCACGTTTTTTTTCTTTAGATGGGTCTTCACCTCAATGGCCATCGCGTATTCGCCGTTAAGCAGCGTTATGTCTATGTCGCCAAGCGGCTTGTTTTTTTCGCCAAACAGGGGCAGGTATGGATAAAGCTGCTGGAACTCGTACTCGAAGCCGTCAAAGTGTTTCCACAACTCTGAGCCGAAGAAACACTGCGCCACTTCCCCCAGACGATTGCTGATCCCGCCAACCTCTTTTGAAAGCTCTTTGATCATCCGGTCGACTTCCTTCCGCCGCTCGGCGCTCTCTTTGATCATCCGGTCGACTTCCTTCCGCCACTCAGCGGTCTCTTTTGAAAGCGCCTTGACTATCTGGTCGGTTTCCTTCTGTTGCTCGGCGTTCTCTTGAAAGCGCCGGTCGATTTCCTTCTGCCGCTCGGCTGCCTCTTTTGAAAGCGCCTTGACTATCTGGTCGGTTTCCTTCTGCTGCTCGGCGTTTTCCCGCAGAACAGCCCAAATCTCGTCTGCCGCTGCTTTCCATTCCGGCAATAATTGTGATGTCTCTCCCATACATAACTCCTCTTAATTTATAGTAGATTTCATTAGCGTCGCTAATGAACCCGGCGCCGTCAGACTGGCAGCTTCAACCCTACGGTTTGCCAGCCTTTTGGCTGGCAAGCCTACGGGTTCGAACCTGCCAGCCCTTTGACTGGTACCGCCTGAACCTGAAGCCCTGCAAGGGGGAACTTAGGGGCGGACAGGGCGAAACCCGAGGTAGTGGCTGCGACTCCCCGGCTCACCGTCGCCCCGGCGGGCTGAACGCAGGGTCTGGGCGTCGCCGAGCCAGCTACCGCCACGACCGACCCGGTACGAGCCAGCGGCAGGTCCCACAGGGTCAGTCTGGGAGGCGCTGCTATAATCTCCAAACCAGTCCCAGCACCACTCCCACACATTTCCGTGCATATCGTACAGTCCCCAGACATTCGGCGTCCCGCTCCCCACATCCCAGGTCTTCTCCCGGTACACTCCTTTCGCGTTCCCATTGTACGGATAATTCTCATCGTAGTTCGCCTGATTCGTCGTGATGTTGTTCCCCGTGCTGAAGGGTGTTGCCGTCCCTGCCCGGCACGCATACTCCCACTCCGCCTCAGTGGGCAAGCGGTACCCGTTGGCGTTCCGGTTCCACGTTACGCTGTCCCCGTTTACTGTGTACGCCACCGCCAAGCCTTCCCGGACGCTCCGCCAGTTACAATACTGCACCGCGTCAAACCAGCTTACTAGTACCACTGGATGCCTATCCCCTTGGCTGAAATACGGATTCTTCCAATTCGCATCCCCTTTCATTACCCAGCCCTCATTCCTATCATACACATAGCCTCCTCCAGAGGTCTCCGCAGTGGTTCTATACCCAGTAGCATTCACAAAGCTCCTAAACTCCCCCACCGTTACCTCGTGCCTGCTCATGTAAAACTCGCTCACCCATACCTGATGCTGCGTTTCGTCGCTATCACGCCCCACTTCTCCGGCAGGGCTGCCCATCATGAAGGTCCCGCTCAAGATACGCATGAACCCGTCTGGTACAAGGTTCTCCGGCGGGGCTACTGCCGGGATACGCACAAAGCCCTCTGGCACAGGGCGCTCAGGCGGCTGCGGGCTTGGGTCGGGCTGGACGCCTGCTCTGCCTAGATAAGCGGTTTCAAAAAACTGGCTGTATATGGCGGGTATCTGCTCACGGTTGGTGGCTTTGGAAACATCCGCGCCCGTGCGCCGGAGCATCTCGTTTACCTCAATGCCCGGGGTTTTCAGGTTCTTCAGAAGCTCAGTGGTAAACGGGCTGTTTCGCCCCATGCCGTCCGCCGCTGCTTTTCCCGCGCTGGTGGCAAATACAATGATGCTGTCCGCAGGCTGCACGTTCACTACATTGAGTCCCCGGTTCCCGCCCCTGCCCCAGCTAAAGGGGTTGTCCCGGCAGGCGTCCAGTACCACGACATTCAGGGCGTTTCCCGCCTGATTAAGCTCATCCAACACGGCCTGCATGTGCAGCGCCTTTGTGCGGAGAAAGGACTCGCTCTTTATGTCCGCGTCTACGGGGATCAGGTAATTGTCCCCGCTGGACTGTACCCCATGCCCCGCGTAAAAGAAGAATCCGTACGCATTCGCGTTGACGCTCAGACGGTTCTTCAGACGTATTGCCGCGTCTTCCATCTGGTCAAGCCTGCTGTTCAGCAGCAAGTCCACCTGGAAGCCCAGACTCCGCAGGACTTCGGCCATATCATTGGCGTCATTGACCGGGTTGTTAAGCCGAGTAACGGTGGTATACGCCCCGTTCCCGATCACCAGCGCGTATTTCTGCTGGGCATGAAGCGCCAACACTGGGATACATACCAGCAGGGCGCATACCAATTTTCGCAACGTCATACTTACTCCTTTTTCACAACGCATATCGTGTGATATAATGATAAAAACCCCTCTTGAAGGAACAAATATGATAGTACCAACGAATTTCCGGCGCGTAAAGGCGTTATTACTAATGATGTTTTACCTGACCGCCGCCGCCGCGCTGTATGCCCAGACATTTCCCCGCGGCGCGGTTCTCGATCCTGTTCTGTATGACAGCCTTCCCCAGAAGGCTGTCCAAGTCTCCAGGGCATACGAATCCCTTCCCACAGCAGCCTCCCTCAAGCAGTACGCGCCCGAAGCGGGTAATCAAGGCATGTATGGGACTTGTACCGCATGGTCAAGCGCCTATGCCGCCCGTACTATTCTTGAATCCATAGCCCTTAATCGCTGGGACCGGCAGGCGATCACGTCCAATGTGTTCTCCCCTAATTTTGTGTATAA
Source organism: Treponema sp. (assembly GCA_031266875.1). GTDB lineage: Bacteria > Spirochaetota > Spirochaetia > Treponematales > Breznakiellaceae > JAIRMT01. Next base: position 14,521 of record JAISAE010000017.1, on the reverse strand, counting down.
GAACCTGTTTATATTCAATGGCCAGCCTGATGATCCCGCTGGGCAGCGGGGCGCGGCGATTTCCTGGGCGCTCAACTTCATGCGGGACAAAGGCCCGGTTAAAATGCTCGATAGGGAGAAGCAGCTGGACTTTAGGGCTATTCCCAGCTCCCTGTACGCAAACAGCCGCGCCTATCCCATAGCTGGATACGCGACTCTGTTCAGATCGGACACTCAGCGCCAAGAAGACAAAATCCTTATGGTGAAGAAAAGCCTCGCGGAATCCAAGCCAGTGGTTATTGGCATGAACTGCCCTAACTCTTTTTTCGCGGCCCATGATGTGTGGCGGCCACGGGAAAGTCCGGCAGGCAGCTACGGCGGCCATGCGATGTGCGTTGTGGGCTACGATGACGCTAAGTATAACGGAGCCTTTGAGGTTCAAAACAGTTGGGGAGACAGATGGGGAAACGCTGGTTTCACCTGGATCCCCTACGATGTCTTTGCGTCCTTTGTGTTTGAAGCCTACGGCCTCAGTGAAAACCTGGGGAACTACCAGAGTACCGTACAATTTGCGGGTTTTGCTGACATCGAGGTCCGTGGCGGCGCAGGGATGTCTGTAAGCTACCGGAGCGGGTATTACGAGACTCTGTCCCCCTATCTTTCAGGAACACGGTTCCGTTATCTCCTGGGGAACCGGGAACCGGCGTATGTCTACGCCTTTGCCGCTGATGATACAAGCGCGGCTCCAACCCAGATTTTCCCCTTGGCCGGGTCGAATGTTTCACCCCTGCTGGATTATTCGGAAAACCTTGTTGCCTTTCCGGGGGAGTTTGACTGGATACAGCTTGATGATCAGGTGGGAACCGATTACTTGGTAGTCTTGTACTCCAAGAAGGAGCTGAATATCGCGGCGATACGGGCCACGTTTGCGCGGGAGCGGGGTTCGTTCCCCGACCGGGTAGCCCGTGCGGTAGGCTCCGGCTACATTCCTCCGTCCCAGGCCAACTATGAGCCAAACCGCCTTGCGTTTACCGCAGCTTCGGCAAACCCTAACGCGGTTTTCGGCCTCTTGCTGGCGATACAACACCAGTAGGCCACTACTTGTTGACAGTGGCCTACATGAAGTAGCCGCGCCTTCGCACGGTCTCTGACACTGCCATTGTCTCTGACACCACCTGCCTGCGTCCACTCGGTCTCTGACACCAACCTCTCCTAATCTGTGAACACCTGTCACCATTCATGGCGCTATCTGTGGATAAGAATCCTTACTGACAGTGAGAGGCGTCCGGGTACGCTTTCTTATTCTACCACACTGACCGTATCGCCATCAGACAAGAAGTTCTGTCCGGCGCTGACCACGCGCTCGCCCTGGCTGAGACCAGCGACAATCTCGACAATGCTCTCGCTCTCAAGGCCCAGCTCGATTTCACGGCGGTGCGCCACGTTACCTTCGTCAACCGTAAACACTACCCAGGTCCCGTAGGTGTTAATGAGCGCGGCGCGGGGAATAACCAGCACGTTGTCGTGAATGTCGGTAACAAGGCTGACCGTAGCGAACATGCCTGCCCGAATCCGCGTGTCAGGCTGACTGAAGCGCAGCCGTATCTTGAGAGTGCGACTCGCCGCGTCCAGCGTGGGACTGATTTCGTCAACAGTGGCGTCAAAGGTTTCATTGGGGATTGCCGCCAGAGTAACCAGAGCGGGTAAACCCTTGCGGATGGAAAGAACGTAACGCTCAGGGACATAGGTTTCGAGGAGTAAGTTATTGAGGTCGCTTAATACATAGATGGGCGTTGACGCGGTAACACTGTCGCCAAGCACAACCGGCGGGGTCTGGATAACCGTACCGCTGGCAGTGGAGATGACCGGACTGCGGGAATAGGAAACGCCCGGTCTTGACGGGTCTACTATTGCCACAGTATCGCCCTGCCTGACCGTATCCCCAAGCGTAAAGCGGGTTTCAACAAGCTTCGCGTTTGAACCCTGTGGAAGCGTTGCGTACAGCGAAACCTGCGGTGAACCAAGCAAGATATCGCCGTTGAGTACCACGCTGGTTTCAATAGTACCCTGGTTCACTGCTTCGGCGCGTACCAGCGTGGCTTGGCGCGTTGCCGCGCCAGCGCCGCCCCCTGGTCGAGCGCCGCCTCCGGGCGCAGCGCCGCCCATTGCGTCGCCCCCTGGCCGAGCGCCACTTCCCGACGCGGCGCCGCCGGACGCGCCGGGCATTGTAGTCTGGGAACTGCGGCCCCTGATGAGCGATGTTCCTATCAGTACCCCGAAGACCACGATAACAAGCCCCAGCGTTATACTGACAATCAAAGCAGGCTTCTTGCGAGGTTTTTCAATCTTGTCAAAGTTCATGTGTTAATCTCCCTGTATGCTTATCAAATCTTGAATACTGATATTAAGCGCCGAGGCAAGCTCAAGCATAAGGCTATAGTAGGTATGCTCGGCGCTCAGAAGCTGATCCTGAGCGTTTGAAAGGCTATTCCGGTTTTCTTCCAGCGCCAGTGTTTCCACAACGCCCTGCTGAAAGCCTTCCTCGCTCAGGGCATAGGTCTGCTCGGCGATTTCCACCTGAAGCCGCGCTATCTCAATGCTGAACCACGAGTTGCGCAGGTTGTCCGTCAGGGAACGAATCTCGTTACGGGCATTATTCTCGACAGTTTGCATATCAAGCCGCGCTTTTTCAACCGTGTCGTTTGCGGTACGAAGCCCACGATTCGCGCTCGTACCCGGAATCCAGTTATTGATCGGGATCGTCAGCGTTACGCTAGCCGAGAGCCGGTCCGCAAACTGGATGTCCGCTCCCCACGCTGTCGCGCTGACGCCGGTCTGATTACCAGCAGGACCAGTGCCAGCCTGATACTGAACAGACGCGCTCAGCCACGGCGAAAAGGTCTGCTGTTTCACCGACAGTTCGGCGCGTTGTATCACCTGTTGTTGCATGAGTATGTCCAGGCGCTGGAAAAGGTACTTCTGAATCAAAGGCTCTGGGTTAAGATCAACCTTAACGAGCTTGAGTTCACCGGCAAGGCTTATCTCAGGGTCATACTCCAGTCCCAGGGTGCTGAGGAAGCTCCGCATATTAGCCGCGTAGCTCGCCTCTTGCTGGCTCAGGTTGAGCCGCGCTGTTTCCACACCGAGCTGGCTTCGCAGATACTCAAGCCGCGAGACCATCCCGTACTCAAAGGAAACACGGTTGCGCTCGTACTGCTTTTCCGCCAGTTCCAGCGCCCGCTCACGATTCGCTAGGGTATTCCGGTCCGCAATCCTGCTGTAGAAGGTTCTGGTTACCTCACGCTCTACCATCCTCCGTGCGTTTTCATACGTCAGAAGCTGGCTCTGATAAGCCAGGCTCATGATTCGCAGGGTCTGAGGCAGGCCAGTGTTAAAGGAGATGGCTACCCCAGCCTGAATACCGAATCTGCCGTTGGCCTTGTCGAACTGGAATCCATCGCCACTGAACAGGTTATCCCCATAGCTAAGCGCGAGGCTTGGATTTACCACTGACAGAATCTCCGACCACGTGCTTTTTGCCGCAAACTCCGCCGCGGCGATGTCAATGCCGGCTTTTTGCAGGCTCAGGCTCTGCGCCACTGCCATTTCCATTGCCTCTTCAAGCGAAAGTGTCCGCGGCGCGGCTCCAAGCGGCGCTATCCAGCAAAAAACCAGCGCGGCCATGCATAAGTGCGTAAAAATACCCCGTCTATATCGGGAAAACAGCGATTCTTTCATCATAATACAAAGAGTAAACACTAAATTTCACTTATTGTTACAGTAGCAGGCGCGGTACTGACGATGCTTGCCAGAGATACGCGGGTAACGTATGATTCACCATAAAGGATACGCTGTGGCTAAGGCTATTGAGATGCTGAATATTACCAAAGTCTTTCCGGGAGTCATTGCCAATGACCGGATGTGCTTTGAGGTTGAGGAAGGCGAGATTCACGCGCTCTTGGGAGAAAATGGCGCGGGAAAGTCTACGCTTATGTCTATACTGTTCGGCCTGTATGAAGCGGACGCGGGCGTCATCAGGATACGAGGACAGGAGGCGCGTATCCGCAGCCCCAATGACGCAGCCGCGCTCAGAATCGGCATGGTTCACCAGCATTTCAAGCTGGTGCATAACTTCACCGTAACAGAAAATATCGTGCTGGGGCTGGAGCCACGCGACAAGTGGGGCAAGCTCGACCTGAGAAGTGCGCACCAGCGCGTAAGAGCGCTGTCAGAACGCTACGGTCTGGCTGTTGACCCAAAGGCGCGTGTTGAAACCATCACCGTTGGTATGCAGCAGCGGGTTGAGATACTCAAAATTCTGTATCGTAACGCGGATATCCTCATCTTTGACGAGCCAAGCGCCGTGCTTACGCCACAAGAGATCGACGAACTGCTGGCGATCTTTCACAGACTCAAGAGTGAGGGGAAAACCATTGTCTTTATCACGCACAAGCTCAAGGAGATAAAAGCCATTGCTGACCGGTGTACGGTACTGCGGCGGGGAACGTATGTCGCCACGGTAAACGTGTCTGACACCAAGATTTCTGAAAACGCGCTCGCCGAACTAATGGTAGGACGCGCCGTGAGTTTCCGTGTTGACAAGAGACCGGCGATACCCAAAGACGTGGTTCTGCGTATAGAACACCTTACGGTCATGGATGCGCGTGGTGTTCCGGCGCTGCGTGATCTCTCGCTTGAGGTGTTCGCTGGCGAGACCCTGGGTATCGCGGGTGTGGATGGGAATGGACAGGCGGAACTTGTCGCCGCCATTGCCGGTCTGGAGCCGGTGAAAAGCGGACGTATCCTGCTCAATGGTAAAGACATCAGCCATGAGAGCATCCGCAGGCGCATCCGTGAAGGAATGGGCTTTGTGCCGGAGGATCGCCATAAGTATGGACTGGTGCTGGACTTCCGTGTTGACGAGAACCTTATCCTCAAAACTTTTCGAGAGAATCGCTTTACGAATCGCTTTGGCTTTTTGCGGTTTCCCTCTATATATAAGCACGCGGCAGACCGGATCGCGGAGTTCGACATACGCGCTGGAAACGGCGGCGCTACCCTGACGCGGAGTATGTCAGGCGGCAACCAGCAGAAGGTGATTATTGCCCGTGAGATCGACCTTTCACCGCGCTTACTCATTGTGGCGCAGCCCACACGCGGCCTTGATGTAGGCGCTATAGAATACATACACCAGCGTATCATTGCGGAGCGGGACAAGGGACGAGCAGTCTTACTGGTATCGTTTGAGCTGGACGAGTTACTTAGCCTCAGCGACCGCATTGCCGCGCTGTCCAAAGGCGCTATAGTAGGTGTGGTGAACGCCGCCAATACCGATGAGCGTCGCATAGGCGCCATGATGGGCGGCGTTAAGTAAGTCTGACTGTTTATCTGCCCTCGCTCTGCCCTCTTAATGTTCATAAGAAACACCTCTGCCATGACAACGGTCGTTTTCGCCCTCATCGTGTCAGCCTCCGCCGCCCCTAGCGCAGTCCCCGCCGCCCTGAGCGCAGCCTCCGCCGCCCCTAGCGCAGAGTCCGCCGCCCTTAGCACAGCCTCCGCCGCCCCTAGCGCAGAGCCTGCCGCCCTTAGCGCAGAGTCCGCCGCCCTGAGCGCAGAGTCCGCCGCCCCTAGCGCGAACTCCGCCGCCTGAAGCGCGGAGCCTGCCACCTGAAGCGCGGACTCGGCTGCCTGAAATGCGGAGTCCGCCGCCTGAAGCGCGGATCCAGCCGCCCGTAGCGCGTACTCCGCCGCCCTGAGCGCAGTCCCCGCCGCCCGTAGCGCAGCCTCCGCCGCCCTTAGCGCAGAGTCCGCCGCCCTTAGCGCAAACTCCGCCGCCCCTAGCTCTGACTCCGCCGCCCCTAGCGCAGAGTCCGCCGCCCTTAGCGCGAACTCTGCCGCCCCTAGCGCAGCCTCTGCCGCCCTCAGCGCAGCCTCTGCCGCCCTGAGCGCAGTCCCCGCCGCCCTCAGCGCAGAGTCCGCCACCTGAAGCGTAGAGTCGGCCACCTGAAGCGCGGAGCCTGCCACCTGAAGCGCAGGATCGGCTACCTGAAGCGCGGAGCCAGCTACCTGAAGCGCGGAGCCGGCCAGCATGAAGGAAAGGTTATGGGTGGGGAAAGAGTTCTACTATTAAGAGGATAATTCCCAGCTGGAGATACGCCAGGAGTTTCGTCCCCGCAAGAATGGTACGGGGCCGCCAGCCCTAATTGCCCAGTAGCGAACTATGAACCATTCACCTGGCGGGCAGCTAATCGTGGCAAAGGATGCGGGCGCGTTTGTGCGAGGGTGTCCCGCGCTTCCCGGGTTCAGCGTGAGGATGCCGTCGATATCGTCCCAAAAGGCAATGTGGGTGTGGCCGTACAGGGCTACGTCCGCGTGCGCCGCCTGTGCGTGAACAATCAGCGACGAAAGGCTTTCCTTAACCCTGTTTATATGCCCATGACAGAGAAAAAACGTATGTCCCGCGAATTCCAGCGTTGTGGAAAGAGGGACATTGTTCTGCCAGTCCCCGTTGCCGCGAACCACGTTCCATGTTGGATAAAAGCCAGCGATATCCGAGGCGGGCGCAAGGTCGCTGATTCCATCGCCCAGAAAAACAAACGCGCCAATGTCGCGGCGCTTTGCCCAGCGCAGAATCGCGGCAAGCGAACTGTAGTTGCTGTGGGAATCCGAAACCACCAGCATGGTTGGTGTTTTCATGGTTTTATGCGTCCTTCAAGCGCCCAATGTGCTTACGCACAAAGTCCACAGGCCGGTAGGTCATCTTTGCCTGACGCATCCCTTCATCGCCAAGGTCCTGTTCACGGTTGATGTGGACACAGGTTTCCGGCAGGGACGCGGCAAAGGCTTGGTTGATAAACTGGTAGAGGCCCTTGTATTCGTCGATACCCTTCTCAAAATGAATGGCGAACATTGAGCCACTGGCAAGGCTTTCCCCCAAGCACCAGCCGACTGGACGGCCATTGATGTAGTACATAGCCCCTTGCATACCAAAGTCATCAAAGTGTTCCAGCACTTCACGGGCAGCCACATAGTCGCCCTCTTCACCCTTATCCTTGTGCCAGCGATCAAGGACTTTAAGCGCGTCCGGCGCCAGCCCCGCGTCTAAGGGCTTTACTTCATAGTTATAGGCATTGAGAAAGGCGTTTACCAGATTTCGCTTCTTATGAAACTTCTTGCCGGACAGCTCGGCAAGATCGGTTCTGAGGTAGAGGTAATCGAAGTTGTCTCGATCCTCGCTTAGTTTGACACCCCATTTTGCGAGGCGTTCTTCATTGCCCGCGAGTACCGAGTCGGGGATATTCTTCCAGTAATCGTGGTCTGCGAAGAGGCCGGCAAGCGTTTCATGGTCTGGAAAGGCGCAAGGGCTCATAAAAAACCGGTGTCCATCCCGTTCACCGGAGATAAGTAAATCGCCGTCCTTGCTCAGGCAGACTTGATAGTCATAACGCTTCCTGAACAGGTAAAGATTAGCAAATGTATATTCTGAAACACCGTCCTGCGTTTTGCGAAGCTGATCGTGAATCAGGCTCTGAAACTCAAAGCTGATAGGCGCGAACTCAGGATAACAATGTATTGACATGAGAATACCATACTTAAATTATGGTCAAATGCAAAGTGAAGCGCCTAATGAGAGGCTTCACCGCTACTGTGAAGCTGTCCCATGCTCAAGGATAGTGGCTATTCCATTCCAATTGTTTCGATGTCAAATACGGGAATCATCGTTTGCTCTGATGTTTTCCCGGGTTGGTCAAAAGCTCTGATGAAAGTAACAACCGCAATCAAAGCAATAAGTATCAACACTAACTTCCGCATAATTCCTCCGCACGGGATTTTTTAATTCCCGGTAGTATACGTTTTTACCCTGTTTGTTTCAATCCACGCGCTCTCATGGAGCGCGGCTGAATGTCCCCTTCGGGGTTTTTATTTTAAGAATTCAAGCGGGTCAACTGCCCGGCCATTCTTGAATAAAGCGAAATGGAGGTGTGGGCCGGTACTCCTTCCCGTACTGCCAACCTCACCGATCTTGGCGCCCTGCTCCACTGAGGTTCCCTGCGCCACCGAGATGGCGCTCATGTGTCCATACATGGTCTGGTAGCCATTACTATGGGTAATGATAACAAATTTTCCATATATCGCATTCTGTCCGGCTGAGGAAACAGTACCCTTCATTGATGCTTTTATCGGCGTTCCGAGCGTCGCTGCGATGTCTAGCGCCGCGTGATAAATTCTTGCGCTGGTAAAGGGGTCGTCCCGCCAGCCAAATGGTGATGTCAGCCGCCCTCGTATTGGATAGACAAAGCTGTCTCCTCCAACACTTATACCCAGCGCCTTATTAAGCTCATCTTTTTTCATCTTCGCGCCGGGGATAAACAATATTGTATCCGCCTTTATGTTCGAGTCCTGAATATCGTTGGCATCCAGAATCACGGTAAAAGGAACACCCATGGTCTTTGAAATTTTTTCGAGGGTATCGCCCGGTTTAACCGTGTAAGGAATCCCATCCATGTTGGGTATTTTGAGCTTTTCGCCAATTCTTAGCAGACCGGCGTTGGAGATGTTGTTGGAAGCAATGATAGCATCCATGGAAAGCGCGTATTCCTGGGCGATGCCGGAGATAGTATCTCCCCGTTGCACTATGTACTCGTCCCATTCAAAGGTTTCCATTGTGTTAAGGGAAATAATCTCATTGGCGCCTGCTGCGGTAGATGAGAACAGGCCAATATAGGATTCCATACTGGAATTAATCTGCTTGTTGTTGGTTCCTGGTTCAAGGGCAACAGCGCCCGCGCTCCAGGGAAAAAGCGCCAGTCTCTGCGTAAAACCTACTTCCATCCAATTGAGCGCGATAATAGAGAAAGCGACCAATCCGCCTATGGCGAGTATGGGTACGAGTAGCGTCATGGGGAAACCCTGGCGGGGGAGCGGTGCGGGCTTGATGTCAGAATGGATCGCCCGCGTATTTGCTGGCGAGACCAAAGCTGGCGTATATGCGCGGGATACTATCCTGCTTGAGCTGTTTCTTCTATATTGATCCGGCAAAATTGGATTTTGCTTGATTTGTTGTATCAACGGATTCGTGTTAGAACCGATAGGTAAATCATAACGCTGAAGCGCATACACCGAGGGGCGCTCGGAGCGTTCCTTAAGTGGCTGTTCCCCAATGGGCGGGGTAACATATCTGTGCCTCTTAACTTGTTGTTGGGTCAATAATTCTTGCGTCATGGGTACTTTATCGACATAAAAAAAGGAATGATTATACTAGACTTAGGAACAAGTTCACGTATGGAACATACTGTTACGGAGCGGGGAGCTGGCCGGGCGATTCTGGCTGCATTCTCTATAGCGTTGATGATAAAGCTATTCATCTTTGACTTCGTGATCACGGAGGGGCAATCCATGTTGCCGGCCATACAGCCGGGTACGGTTCTCATGGTTGACCGGCGCTACTATGGTCTGCGCTTTCCCTGGTCGGAGCGCTATCTTTTCTTCTGGGCCATGCCAAAGAAGGGCGATGTGGTCATTTTTTATACGCCTATGGGTGATATCGCGGTGAAGCGTTGCGCTGGCATCACGGCAGACGACAAATTCATCGCACTAGGGGACAATAGTCTGCAATCATACGACTCCCGTTCTTACGGCCCTATTCCGATACACAATATAATAGGAAAAGTTTTGGGGAACTGAGAGAACTAAGGAAATGCCTACTAAAGAATCAAAAGAGTTTATCATTGAGCCGTGGCGGGTGAGCGCCTTTTTTGGCTTATTCATCCTGCTCGCGGCGCTTATTCTGTTTCGCTATGGCGGGCTCATGCTTGATCCAAACAACAAGGAAGCTGAGGTTTCAGTGCAAAGTAACGCTGAACGCGGCGCCATCCTCGACCGAAACGGCCACATTCTGGCCTTGCCTACCCGTTGGGGCAACGTTACCGTATGGCGGCCTGAAATCAGCGATCTCACGGTTTTCAGTCAGGCGCTCTCCCCGATCTTGGAGATGCCGGCTGAGGAAATACGGCGCCGAATCACTAACTCCTCCTCAGACTTTATCTATCTCAAGAGGCGGGTTGATCAGGAGGCTATACAGCAAATTGAGGAACTCCGAAAGATACCGCTCAAGGGAGTTAACATTGAGGCAGCCCCGGGGCGGGTCTATCCTGAGAAAACGCTGGCAAGCCAGATTCTGGGCTTTGTAGGAGATGAGGGCATAGGCCTTGAGGGGATTGAATTCGCCTTTGAGAATGACCTGAGCGCACAGGAAAACCTCAATGGGAACCAGGTTATCCTGACCATAGATGTCAATATCCAATACAAGCTTGAGGAGATAGCGCGGGCTGCCCTGGTTGAGAATAACGCCGAGTCAGTCATGCTTATGGCAATGGACCCGCGTACTGGCGATATTCTGGGCGCGGCCTCCCTGCCCGACTTTGACCCTAACAACATCCGCTCCGCCAGCGAGAACGCCCTGACGTATCGTCCGGCGGTCTGGGCGTATGAGCCGGGTTCAGTGTTCAAGATTTTCTCCATCGCCGCGCTCCTTGACTCCGGCTCCATCCTGGGTAACACGACCTTTGTCTGCAACGGCCATTACGAACACGTTACCACACTGGGGGAACGGGTGGTGATCAACTGCCTGAGCGTTCATGGCAGGGTAAGCGCCAAAGAAATTCTGACCTACTCCTGTAACACCGGCGCTGCCTACGCATCCGACCGGATTGGAAACGATCCGTTTTATCAGACCTTACGAAACTTGGGCTTTGGCAGCAAAATCAGCGCGGGCAACCCTGGTGAAACCGCTGGTGTGCTTGCGAATTCGCGTCAGTGGTCGGCTCGTTCCAAGCCGACTATCGCTATGGGTCAGGAAATCGCGGTATCCGCGCTCCAGATACTGCAGGCCGCTACTGCCGTGGCCAACGACGGCCTCCTCGTACAGCCTCGTGTGGTGTCCAAAATACGGTCAGAGGACGGTCAGACCGAGCGAGCCTTTGAGACCAGCGCTCCAAGACAGGTCATCAAACCAGAAACCGCCCGGGCAATTCGTTCCTACATGGCCGATGTTACCTCAGCGGAAAGCGGCATTGCCTGGCGCGCCACTATGGAAGACCTTTCCATGTCTGTGAAAACCGGTACAGGGCAGATGATCGATCCGCTCACCAACGCCTATTCAGAAACTGACTATATCGCCAGTTGTATTGCTATGCTCCCGGCAGCCTCCCCTTCACTGGTTCTGTACATGGTTATCGTGAAGCCGCAGAGCGGTTCTTATTATGGAAGCAGAATTGCGGCGCCCCGCATCAGAGAAGCTGCCGAAGCGCTGGTTGATTACCTTGGAATCCCCCGTGGAAAGAACCAGCAGCTCGATCACCCCGGCACAATTCTCCTTGAAAACACTGATACGCCAGTCATTGACAATGTGGTTCCTGATTTCACCGGCTATTCCAAGCGCGAACTCATGCCGCTTCTATTCCGCGACGACCTGCATATCGAGCTACAAGGCGATGGCTGGGTTCGTTACCAGAATCCGCCCGCCGGAACCCCACTCACCCCTAATGTCATCATCACATTGGAACTGGAAAGCCAATAGCCAATTCCCTGGGAATATGATATAGAAGAATCACTGAAGCAAACATTGGTATGATCGTCCTTACAGAAAGATAAAAGGAGTAAAACATGGCAAAGATGAGTGATTCTGAAAAGCCCAAGGGGAACCCCTTGAGTTCAAGTGAAGAAAAGGTAAAGGCGTTGGAGGCTGCCCGTCTCCAGATTGAGAAGCAGTTTGGTTCTGGCTCAATTATGAAGCTGGGGGATCACACCAATGCGATTGGCATTGAGGTTATTCCATCTGGCTCTATACTGCTGGACGAGGCCCTGGGCATTGGCGGCTATCCGCGTGGGCGCATCATTGAAATCTACGGCCCAGAGTCTTCGGGTAAGACAACGCTGGCGCTCCACGCCATTGCTGAGGCGCAGAAGCTAGGGGGCATTGCCGCGTTTGTGGACGCGGAACACGCCCTGGACCCGGTTTACGCAAAAAACCTCGGCGTCAATATCGAGGAGCTGTGGGTTTCCCAGCCAGACAATGGCGAGCAGGCGCTTGAGATCACAGAAAGCCTCGTGCGTTCTGGCGCGGTGGACGTGATCGTGGTGGACTCAGTGGCGGCTTTGACTCCGCGTGCGGAGATTGATGGTGATATGGGCGACGCGCAGATGGGGCTTCAGGCGCGGCTGATGAGTCAGGCCATGCGCAAGCTGACCGCCATCATCGGCAAGTCCCGCGCAATCCTCATTTTCATCAACCAGATTCGCATGAAGATTGGGGTTATGTTTGGGAACCCGGAAACCACCACCGGCGGTAACGCGCTCAAGTTCTACGCTTCAATACGGCTTGAGGTGCGCAAGGTTGAAACCATTGAGAAGGGAGACGCTGACGCTATTGGAAACCGCGTGCGGGTTAAGGTCTTGAAGAACAAAGTCGCGCCGCCGTTCAGACGCGCTGAGCTTGAAATCATGTTCGGCAAAGGCGTTTCCGCCGCGGCAAGTATCCTTGACGCTGCGGTCAAGTACGACATCATCGACAAGAAGGGCGCGTGGTATGCCTACGGCGAGGAAAAGGTCGGCCAGGGACGGGACAACGCCAGAGTCTATCTTGAAGAACACCCTGAGTTTACCAAAGAGGTAGAAGCTAAAGTACGCAACATCATGTTCCCGGATAAGGACGCGCCTATTGTCTCTCAAGAGGCAACAACAGCCACCGACGCGAGCGCGCCTAACACGGAAACAAGCGATGTAAGTGAACCAGCCGTGAAGCGCGGCGCGGGCCGCCCACGCAAATCACCGGAGCAAACGCCCGCTATGGCGGCGCTCGAAGACGAATAGCCGCAAGCGCCCCCAACAGGGCGCTTTGTAGTTCACCAGCTCACCTGATAGTCTAAGGCGTGTTCAAGCACAAGTAGGTCAAGAAGCAACAAGCGCCCCCAACAGGGCGCTTCTTAGTTCACCAGCTCACCTGATAGGCTAAGGCGTGTTCAAGCACAAGTAGGTCAAGAAGAGGGATGTCGAATTCAGCGCGGTCATCAGTGGCCACGCCTCCATTGATGGCAGTGATAGGACCAGGAAAGGCGATTGAGGCGCGGATACGGGCAGCGGCCATTTCGTCAGCCACTGGTTTTCCATATACCATGGTTACCAGATTGAGGTAGTCAGCGCGGGAAAGCGTTTCGCCAGTAACGACCGGCGCCATGAGCGCGGTAAGGTAATCAACCACGTCTCGTGATATGAGCGGAATGATCTGAGGCCCTGAACTCCGGTCTAGATGTATCGTGATTTGACCACCCTCGCCGTTTTGCTCGTAAGTGATAAAACGGGTCGCCACTGCCCGTGAAGGGAGGGCCAGAAACTCATCAACACGGTATAGGCTGATCGCTCCCTCAATGGTGGAACTGTTCACATTAGCGAAAGACGCAGCCTTAATCCCCGGCGCAACAGCCATAGAACGCCCGATAGCCTGACCGTCAATGATTTGAGCGCCGGTTCCGCCGCCTACGCGGGACAAGGTGCGAATGAGCGTAGCCATACGCGGCTCCAGCGCGGCGTAAAGAGTAACATCAGCGGAAGCGTCAATATTAAGGGAACCATTGATTTGAGCGGAACAGGACGCAAAAAACGCAACAACGAACAGACTGAACAAGATATGTTTCATGTATGGACGATGCTGGATTTGAACCAGCGACTTCTACCGTGTGAAGGTAGCACTCTCGCCACTGAGTTAATCGTCCAAGGTGTCAGCAAACCCCCGCCTATTAAGGTAGGAACTTGTAACTAAGCTATCATTCATATTCGATCTTGTCAAGCCTCAAAAGCGCCTCAACACTTGGTGCCAGAGACCTTGTTGGACGCCAGACGTGGTGTCAAACACCTTCACCAGTACGAGTGCGACACCCTCACTCGGTCGAGTGGAACACTCTCACCAGTACGAGTGCGACACTCTCACTCGGTCGAGTGGAACACTCTCACCAGTACGAGTACGACACTCTCACTCGGTCGAGTGGAACACTCTCACCAGTACGAGTGGAACACTCTCACTCGGTCGAGTGGAACACTCTCACCAGTACGAGTGGGATACTCTCACTCGGTCGAGTGGAACACTCTCACCAGTACGAGTGCGACACTCTCACTCGGACGGGTGGGACACTCTCACTCGGTCGGGTGAAACACTCTCACCAGTACGAGTGCGACACTCTCACCAGTACGAGTGCGACACTCTCACCAGTACGAGTGCGACACTCTCACAAGTACGAGTGCGACACTCTCACTCGGTCGAGTGGGACACTCTCACTCGGTCGAGTGGAACACTCTCACTCGGTCGAGTGGGACACTCTCACTCGGTCGAGTGGGACACGCTCACTCGGTCGAGTGGAGCTTCAAACTAACGGGCAGGTTGGCTAGGAGGCTACGGTGAGCAGGCGGTCGAAGATGGCGGCGCGGGGGGCTTTGAGCAGGCTGCCGCTGCTTGAATACTGCGTGGTTATTTCTAGGCGGTAGGCGCCGG
>JAISAE010000061.1 GCA_031266875.1 Treponema sp. | reverse complement strand
ATAGCTTAGTATGTTCTCTCCTCATAGCTTAGTATGTTCTCTCCTCATAGCTTAGTATGTTCTCTCCTCATAGCTTAGTATGTCTTATAAATATTATCCTTGTGCGTCTTGCAACATAGCCTATGTGTGCATCACCACATTACTTAATGTGCGCCAGCCACATTAGGTAATGTGTGTCAGCCACATAGCCTATGTGTGAGTAAACACATAGTGCCAGAGATGAGAGCCACGCTATACGATAATTTGTCTGTCTTATAAACCATTCTTTTTTTGTTGCATTATTCGTGTAAGCATCTGATAATATATCTAGCACTTTCTAGGTACTAATAAACGATAATGGGAAAGTGTAGAATATCCATTTGGAGGGAAGTTATGAAGAGACTAGGTTTTAGTCTGCTTACATTTTTTACGGTAAGCGCGGTATTGTTCGCTTCGGGCGGACAGCAGCAACAGAGCGGCGCTGCTTCGGGCAGTGGGGCGGTAACGATTACGGTTGAGATATTTGACCGTGGAACCGATGGTGGCAAAACTGATCCAGCGAATAACAAGTGGACCGCATGGATTAAGGAAAAGATTCTGAAAGATGAGAATATCATCGTCAACTTTGTGTCTGTACCTCGCTGGACTGAAACCGAGGCGCTGATAAATCTGTTCGCCGCTGGCAATCCGCCAGATGTGTGTTACACCTATTCGAGTGATAACATTCAGATGTGGGCTGATCAGGGAGGCGTGTATGATGTATCGCCTTATCTCAACTCAATACTCAAAGACCTCAATGCCTTTCTCGGCCCTGACACTGCCCGGCCTGGCCATCAGCTCATTGAGCGGAACGTTGATCTTGGTTCAGGCAAGGTATACTCAATGCCGGCCAAGCGTATGAACATTGCTAATCAGAACCTTTTTATACGCAAGGACTGGCTGGACATTCTTGGGCTTCCTGTTCCGCAAACGACCCAGCAATTCTGGGACGCGCTTGTGACCTTCCGGGATAACGCGGCCAGATTGGGCGTAAGCCGCGTGATTCCTTACAGTATGGCGGCTGACCGTCCTGACGCGCTGCTTGGCATTATTATGGAAGCATTTATTAACCCCAGCCTGAGCGACAAGGAACGCTGGATCAGCACGGTGGTTGACCGCAACTTCTTGGTAGAAGGCTACAAGGAAGGCGTCCGCTTTGCGAACCGTATGTACAATGCCAATCTTATTGATAAGGACTGGCCGCTTTACAAGGATATGGATACTGGACCGGCGGATCTTATCAAGAGCGGCATCGTCGGCGCGTTCTGCTGGAATTGGGATGTGCCTTACCGTGAATCGTATAACTTACTTACCGATCTGCGGAAAAATGTGCCTAACGCTGATTATATTCCTGTGGACTGTATCCAGAGTTCCGATGGTAAGACCCACACAACTTCTTACGACATTGTTGGTCTTAACTATTTCATCCCTGCAGCCTCAAAGAACCCAGAAGCGGCCATGCGTTATCTTAATTGGCTGGCCAAGTATGATAACTATCACTTTATTCAGACTGGCCCCCTTGGTATTACCCATACCATCGGAAGCGACGGCGTGGTAAAGCTGGACCCATCAGCCACCGCAGACCCTACGTGGATTATAAACAGCTCCCAGAACATTGATTATACCATGATGATGAACGGCCTCTTCTTGGAAAGCGATGAAGCGAGTATCCGTGCCTTAGCCGCTGGTTATTCAGCGCCTGCGGATGTCATTCAATATGCCTACAATGTTTCCCTTACCAATTCGCGCCCGCCGGTGTTTGTTAAGCCCCGTTCCGCGTTGACTGTCGCTGGCCCGCTGTCCCAGACGCTTCAGGATAAGGCGAGGGTTATCTTTACCCAGTCGATCAACTGTGCGCCTGAAAACTTTGACCGCATATACGACGCGGGCATTGCAGACTGGCTTGCTTCCGGCGCACGGGCGATTATGGATGAACGCCGCGCCAAGTATCCCGAATAAAGAATCCCCCGCGAAGCAGCGGGGGTGTAATGTAAGAGTCTCTCAGTATACCATCTGGTGAAACCACTCTGCACTGACCAGTTGGACGGTGGTGTTAGAGACGTGAGTGTCTAATTGACAGCATGACGGCGAAGACCTGCCAACAATGTGCTAAGCGGTATATCACCACACTTTCCAGTCGCTACCAAACGACAAGAGAAGCGATATACCCAGGGAATATAGATAATGCCCATCAGCATACCAGGCGCCTTTGTATATAATATCAAAACCCGGCATGACCCCGCCAGCTTTCCCCCAGTCAAATGAAATCCCCGCGTCAAACCCCGGGGTTACATATTCCGCTATCAAACCGGAAAATCCACGCCCGCCTATTTGAAGTACACCATCGCCAAACAATGAAACATTTACGTCATCGTAGCCGCTATTCGTCGTAAGCGGCCACACAAGCCCCGCGTTAATATCCAAGCCACCCGCAAGATTACTATTTATGCCGCCCAATAGTCCCTCAAGTCCTATTGAAGTGAATGGCAGGAAAGACCAATGTATCCCAAGTAGCTTATCACCACCGCCTACCAGTCCATCATCTCCCCACACCACATAGGGATTACTGAGAAAATCTATATAATTCCTGAACGCATACTTCTTGTTCTCTGCCCAATACGCTTCTAATTCCGCCTTTTCCTCCGCCTGCTTCCGTTCTGCTTCCACCTTTGCCGCCACCCGCTTTGCCTCTGCTTCGGCCTTTGCCGCTGCCTGCTTCCGCTTCTGTTCCATCTGCTCTACGGTTTTCTGGCCGGTAAGTACCTTTGCAAGCTCAGGGATGAGCATCAGGCCGTTGGAGATACTTTGATATTCAACCTGACTGCCGGTTACCAGACTGCGCTTCTCCACGTCCAGTATCTCAACAAAAAAGAGTTTGGTACTTTCCAGATTGCGGGCAAGTCCCGCAAGCACGTAATTTGTGCCAACTGCAGTGCCTAGCTCACGGATGCTGTCAGGATCGCTCAGGTCAGAGGGCTGCTTATGTTCCTCAAGCACTTGGGCGATAGTCTGGGTTCTGGGAAACACCGCATATTTGCCGCTGTTGGCAATGTCTATGGCAAGTATCTGGGCTAAGATTTCAGCGTCCTGCACTGTACCTTGAGGCATATCAAAGGGAAACACCGCAAGCCGCGCCTTATTCGCGTCGTCCCGCTTGATACCAGCTATCTTCTTCGCCATTTCAGGAATGAGCGCGCTTATGTCCTCAACACGGGTATACTCACGGTAATCGCCGGCGACTTGTTGCAGGGTATGTACGTTAATCACATTGATAAGGACGAGGTTGCGGTCAGCAAACTGCTGGGTGTAACCCGCCACCACAAAATCGACTTTGAGATCATTGCCGATCTTCGAGAGGGTATCAAAACCGATCAGGCCGGAGCGCTGGAATTGAGCTTCTTTGCTAATCGCATTGGTAATGCTTGTGCGCGGAACCACTGTAAACACGTTCTGAATCTCAGACCGGTTGCTTAAGAGCATGGCGATAGTCTCACCGTTTTCAGCCGTGCTGCCGGTGAAGGGCAGTATGGCAAGGCGGGGAAGTTCCCCGCTTCCGCCGCCAGTACTCGCGCAGCCCACGCAGAACAGCACGCAAAGCCCCGCCATATATCCGATAACTCGTTTCATAATACACTCCTTAATTCCTGAAAAAAGCGCCCGCTTGTTTTTATAAACAGCGCCGTCTTACTCATGGCCGCGCTGTAACTCATCTCTGAAAACGTTTCGCTCACCAGTGTAACGCTTGTTCCGTTCCCCTCAAAGGTAAGCGCGATATAGTATTCACGCAAGTCTTTATCCACCTCATAAGCTGGCTTTCTTACAATGATGGAGACGGTAAATACATACGCGCCGGATTGCGCCGGTGAAGATAGTTGTATGGGAATCCGATGTTCCCCCAGGGCTTGCAGTAAGCCATTGCGAAGTATCACGCGATCTTCTTCACTCAGGGGGCTTCCGTTAAACTCAAGCGCCGCGTAAACACGCGCCTGGGTGTGGCGCTGCGTATCAGGTTCACGCGGGGGAATTAGGCACAGGGCATATACCGTATAAAGGCGGCGCTTTATCGAATGAAAACGCAGCGGCGTTAGTTGTGCAATCAGGTGATCAATAGAGATGGATGAGTCGATCGTATAGCGGTCAATAGTATCTAATCGCTCGTTTATTACTGCGGTATCTTCTTCATAACCACTGAAATAGACGCCATAATAGGTTGCTATCTGGCGGGCGGCGTCTTTCACGGCATCGTTACGAGCCTCCTGTTCAGAGGCGAATTCTTTTGACACGCCGACAACGGTGTTGGCAGGCGTTTGGAAAACCCACTCAGGCGACTTGCGCAAGCGCCGGCCAGCAGACTGATAACGCATATACTTTTGCCCCAAAAGTTCCGCATGGTTTACCCGCATACGTTAATCGTAATCTCGCGGTGCGCTTGATCGCTGTTTTTCAAGCTCAACATCCATTGCTTTCAGCGCTTGCTCCGCCTGAAACTCCGCGTTCCTGGCAGCTTCGCCCTGACTGGCGCTGATGATCGCATTCCTGAACGTAGTAGGTTTTCTTTGGGCCTACGCCGCGCTTTATCACACGCGCACCGGTGAGCACAAGGTCTGATAACTGGCGGCTAGCGCTTGAGAAAAAATCCACGCCGCTCGACATTCCCGTTACATTGCCGTAATCGACCTGCATATTTTCCACAGAGGTTCTGAGCTGATATGCCAAATCTTGCCGGGCGCGGTTCGCGGCAATTTGCCACGCTCTCGCCTCATTATCCATTTGAGCCACGCCCATTCCAAAGTATCCGTCGGTCGGCGGATTGCTAACCCAGTCGGACGGGACGCGCAAGCTATCAGGGACAACGCAAGTAGGGAAACGCTTAATGGTACATACCGTTTTTTCATAAAAGCTCCTCTATGTTATGGAACAAACGCGGGGCTACCCACTTATGCGCCGCATAAGAATCCTATGGCACAATCTTAACATTCCGCTTAATGACAATCAAGTTACAAGTCCGTGAGCGGTGTGCAGCGATAGGCAGTGTCTAGTGTCTGACACCGTTATCACCAAAAAGTGCCGTAAAACTCTGACATGGGAAAGCGGCACAGCGGCAAAAGAGAGGAGGGCAAACCTTTTAGCGATATGGAGATAAAGAGAGCTTAGTATACAAGCTCGTACAGTGCAGGGAATCAACATCTGTTAATAACACCGGCTCTTGGTGATAAGAGTGAAATTATCGTGGAAAGTCTGGTAACGAAAGGAAGCAGAAACCTTATAGAGCAAGCTGAACAATCAGCCCAAGCGCAAGCCCATGGCTTTAGGATGGGGTTACTGACTAAAGATAAGTTCCTCCGCGTTAAAAACAGGCCCATCAGCGCAACAGTGGCGGTTCTGCGAATCACCGTTACCATGAACTTTCACAGTACAGCCAAGACACGCGCCGACACCGCAAGCCATGCGCTGTTCCATGCTGATAAAACAAGGAACAGCAGTGGCTTTGCATAAGGAGGCGACTGCCTTTAGCATGGGCATGGGGCCGCAGGAATAGACGGCTTTGTAGTTCTGGGGAAGCAGCAAATCAAGTATCCGGCCACGCTGTCCTTCACTACCATCCTCAGTAGCGACATACAGGCGACGGGGATAGAGGTCGTCAAGACCGAAAGAGGCTGACTTGAAGCCAGCGTAGAAGTCATAGACGCGCCTGCCCCGCTTGTCCAGCTCTCGAGCAAACGCCACCAATGGCGCGATACCAATGCCGCCTCCAATCAAGGCGATAGGCGCTTCGACCTTAGCTGAGTCATTATCCCACCATGAGTTACCAAGCGGCCCTGTGAGCCACGCCCGCTCTCCCGTACGAAGTTGGGCAAGCTCCGTTGTGCCTGTTCCGCGTCTAGCAATGAGGAAACGCAGCGCAATGGTGCCCGACACCGCGCTGTCAGCAATCTCGTCCTGCACGGCGGTGCCAGACACCCTAGCGCCAGACACCGCGCTGTCAGCAACCTCGTCCTGCACCATTGCGCCCGACACTGCGCCGTCAGCAACCTCGTCCTGCACGGTAGTGCCAGACACCATTGCGCCCGACACCGCGCTGTCGGCAACCTCGTCCAGCACTGTGGCACCAGACACCATTGCGCCAGGCATCGCGTCATCGGCGAGTCTGTCCCAGCCCATGACACTGATGGGGCGTGCTAGAAATGTCGATGAGCGTTCCGGCTTGATGAGAAAAAACTGCCCCGCTTGAGGAACCGGTCCGTCCCACGCGAAGTCCAGCCGGAAGATGCTGTCTGGCGCGACAGCGATGGGGGTATTTGCAAGCAGTTCAGAGTAGCGGCATTGTTTCGTGGCGTTATACAGCGCGG
Source organism: Treponema sp. (assembly GCA_031266875.1). Lineage (GTDB taxonomy): Bacteria > Spirochaetota > Spirochaetia > Treponematales > Breznakiellaceae > JAIRMT01. The sequence continues at coordinate 37,379 of JAISAE010000061.1, read as the reverse complement.
CGCTCATCGCGCTGTTCCTGTTTCAGCAGCCTCGTGCGTGCGGGTAACTGCGGCGTGAATCGCGTCCCGCATCATGATAGCCGCGTCCCGCGCCGCTGATGCCGCCTGCTCAAGGCCGGAGCCAGCGTTACCGGCACAATTCATCCATGCCTTGAGGATAGAACGCGAGGCATTCACCACGCCACCATTGCCATCCCGCAAGAGAAGCGCCGCGTCATCAGCGGCCCCACCCTGAGCGCCATAACCCGGTATAAGAAAAAAAAGGTTTTTCCGCTGTTCCCGAATCAAAGCGGCCTCCTCACGCTCTGTGCAACCAAGCACCGCGCCAAAGGCCCCATAAGTATACCTGCCAATGTAGCGATCAGCTAAGATCGACAGCTTATCCCCAACCGCGTCATAGAGCCGCATACCCGTTTGCAGGCGCACATACTCAAAATCCCGCATACCCTTGTTAGAAGTCCGCATAAGCACAAACGCGCCCTTGCCTTTAGTTTCCGCATACGTCAGCCACGGCTCTATCGAATCCATACCCATATAGGGAGACAGCGTTACAAAATCAGCCTCAAAGTCACCCTCAAAGTGCGCCCGCGCATAGCGGAGCGCGGTATCCGCTATATCTCCCCGTTTAATATCAGCGATCACCAGCCCACCGCGTTCCCGAATGAACTTCAAGGTTTTAGCGTAGACCTCAAGGCCCGCAAGACCCAGTTCCTCGTAATACGCAATCTGCGTCTTGAAACAAGCCGCGACATCACCACACGCCTCAATCAGCGCCCGGTTATAGGCAAGCACCGCGTCCGCATCCCGCGCCGCGCCGCGCCGCGCCGACGGCGGTACATACTCCACCGCCGTATCAAGTCCCACACACACATGACCTTTTTCCGCAACCGCCTCATAAAGTTTATCAATGTTATACAGGTTATTATGCATACCTGTTTCTTGACATATCAACGGCGCTTAGTCAATGCTCGACACACGGCGCTTCCCTTAGCGTGCGCTTTGCGCTTCCAGCAGTTTCAAGATGGTTTCGTAAGCCTGATCCGAGATTTCTTTGCGCTTATCTCCCTGAACATTGGTGCTGATCAGTGGGGCAAAGGTTACGCTGACATGTGCGGCAACAGCGCGATAGTTTTTCTCAAACACATCGTAGCTGCCGGTGATGGCTACAGGCAGTATCGGTACACCAGCTTGAGTGGCGAGCCTGAACGAGCCGCTCTTAAAGGGAAGCAGACCACGACCACGACTCCGTGTGCCTTCCGGGAAAATAAGCATGGCGCTCCCCTGCTTGATCCGTTGAACTCCACTGTTAATCGTGCGAATGGCCTTGCGTATGTGTTTCCGGTCAATAAACAAACCGTCTATCAAAAAAATCCAGATGTTAAGAAAAGGGATCAGGGCAAGTTCCTTCTTAGCGATAAACCCAACCGGCCTTCCAACCAGAGCCAGAATAAGCAGAATGTCAAAGATGCTCGCGTGGTTACTCACAAAGCACAGCCCGCCGGTTTTGGGGATATGTTCCTGACCTTTCACCGTAAGATGACAGCCAATAACTTTGATGATGGCCAGCGCCCAGCCCTGTGCAACTTTGTATATCACTATACGCATGAGTTTACGTAGCCCGCAAAAACTGAGGATAAACGCCAGAAGACCTATTGGCATAAGCAGAATCATCGTGATAGCCACAAAGATAAAAATAAGCGCCGTAACAAATAAACTCATAACACCTCCGATTACGTTTAAACCGTAACGCCCAAGTCCCGCAGGACAGCACGGGCTGCCTCCGCTGTCTGCCAGACATACGCCTTGATCCCCAAGTCCCGCGCCTTCTCCACGTTTATCAGCACATCATCGAAGAACACCACCTCCGACGCCTCGCACTTGAGACGGTCGAGCAATGCCTCATAGATGGCCTTTTCAGGCTTGATGAGACGAAGCTCGCAGGAAAAGACGCTCACATCAGACATATTGAACACAGACGGATACTCAGAGCGTATCCACGACAAAAACCCCTGGGCCATGTTGGAAAGGATGCCGAGTCTATAGCCAGCCTTCTTCACAGCCTCCATAAGCCGTATCGTATCAGGGTTTATGTAAGACCAAGCATCTTCGTCAAGCATCGCCATTTCTCTAATACGCTCAGGCGGCAGCGATTCAGGCGACGCACCCGCACGCTTGAGTACCATCCGGTAGTATTCCTCACAGGAAAAGGCTCCGCGATCATACTCGCCCCGAAGCTGCCCAGCAAACCTGTGCAGCGCGGCTGTGTCAATACAGCCCAACGAAGCGATTTCTTCCCAAACCAAATCTTCCGGCGGGTAGGAAATCACCCCGCCATAATCAAACACAATTGCTTTCATACTAACTCCTGTTTATTCAAAAAATGACAAAACCTCGGTGGCAATGGCGCTCTGAATGTCTGGGGTTCCACGCCTCCGGGCAAAAGTATCCTAAGACTTTTGGCGTGAAGCATGAGCGTCGCATGACGCACAGTACCCGCGCCGTAAATAGGATCACCCAGTATGGGATGACCCAGATGAAGCAGGTGTACCCGTAACTGGTGGGTACGTCCGGTTCTGGGACGGAGCAAAACCAGCGAATACACGCCCCATGAACGAAGCACACGGTAGCTGGTGAGCGCCGGCTTACCCTTGGTCGCGGATACCGTGAAGCGTTTGCGGTCGCGGGGGTCTCGCGTTATGCAGGTCTCGATAGTACCAGAAGGTTCTTTCGGCGTTCCCCGCACAATGGCGGCATAGGTTTTCCGCGCCTGCCGGTTCTTGAACTGCGCGGACAGAAAAGCCAGCGCCTCGTTGTTATACGCCGCGATAATAACGCCGGATGTGTCCTTGTCTAGCCGGTGTACGATACCCAGACGTCCTTCCGGCACACTCAGGTTCGTTTCACCATGCAGGCAAAGACGTCTGAAGAGCAGCGCGTTTGCCAGCGTGCCGCGCCGGTTCCCCGCTCCGGGGTGAACCACCATACCCTGTTCCTTATTAACAAGCACCACGTTTGCATCCTCATACAGTATGGTCAGCGGCAGGTTTTCCGGGATAAGGTCAAGCGGCTCGCTTTCAGCCCAGTTCAGCTCAAGCCGGTCTCCTCCTTTAAGCAAACGGGAGATTTTGACTGCCTTGCCATTAACCTTTGCCTCAATACAGCGTGATTTAAGCTGAGAACGGCTCAGGAGCGCGAGGTTTTCAGCCACATACCGGTCAAGCCTAAGCGGTGAGGAAAGGTGTTCCGCGATAATACCGGTGTATGAGGGCATACTTTCCTCACTTAGACGTATAAGACAGGGGTTCTCTGATGATAATCGGGGTTTCCCCAGGCTGATTTGGAGGGAGTTCTGGGGGATTACGACGTTTATAGTGTACAATGAGGAAATCCGCGAGTGATACAGCCAGAGAAATTCCTATTGCTACGGTAACAGTGGTTTTGAGTTCATCCTGCGTCTTTTCCGCCACGCCTCCGAGGTTAAAGGGCCAGGGCGCGTAAAGCATATTGCCGTCATGGGTAAAAAAGCGATAGGTATCCACTCCAAAGCTTGATATGAACATGGCAAAGGGGAACGCGCCAAAAGCCACGATCTCAGCCCGCCGCACCTCTTTGAGCCAGAGCGGGGCGCTCACCTCTGTCTGGGTCGTTGTCTGTGGGAACACACTCACAGACAACGACAGCACTATAATAATAGAAGAAACTTTTTTCTGTATCGTGTTCATGTATGCCGCTCCCCGAACAAGGCGGTTCCGACTCTGATAAGCGTCGCGCCTTCTTCTATAGCAATCTCAAAGTCATTGGACATGCCCATTGAAAGACACGACCAATCGTAGTCAGGGAAACGCGCCGCTAAGTTATTCCGCGCTGCGCTCAATGTGCGAAATGATGCACGGATAAGCCGCTCATCACTGGTGAATGGCGCTATGGTCATAAGGCCCCTCAGCGCGAGTCCGGGAAAAGCGTACGCCTTTTCCGCCGCATGATACAGGCTGTCCAGATTGGGGAAACCAGCCTTGCTGTCTTCAGCGGTATGCAGTTCCAGCAGTATGGGCAGAGCTGTTTTCCGGGCATTGGTAAGCGCGCCAAGCTCGTCAATGAGCGCCTCTCTATCCACTGAATCTATAGCGTCAAAGAGGGAAACAGCGGCCTTTGCCTTGTTCCGCTGTAGGGAGCCGATGAGATGGAGTTCAGCCTCCGGTTGCCGCGCCTTAAACACGCTGAACTTTTCCGCCGCCTCCTGAACGCGGTTCTCCCCAAACAGCCTCAACCCACCGTTCCAGGCCTCTTCAATCTCAGGCAGGGTATGGAACTTCGACACCCCCATAAGCCTTACCCCAGAACGTTCCCTGCCGCTGCGGGCGCAGGCATTCTGAATACGCTCCTCAATACGTTCCATCGCTATAGCAACTGTCGTCATATTTACTATATTACCCAAGCTAGCCTGACTATCATAGAGCTTCAACCACGAATCTTGACTGAGTCATAACTCAAGACAGCTCTCTTTCTCTTATTTCGCACTATACCGTACTAGATACGGCCTAGCGCGGAAAAGCGCGGTAGCCTAGCGCGGGAACCGGTACTAGGCTAGTACCGGAGCGGGTACTAAGCTAGCGCGGAAAAGCGCGGTAGCCTAGCGCGGGAAGTCGCGGTAGCCTAGCGCGGAAACCGGTACTAGCCTAGCGCGGGAAGTCGCGGTAGCCTAGCGCGGGAAGTCGCGGTAGCCTAGCGCGGAAACCGGTACTAACCTAGCGCGGAAAAGCGCGGTAGCTTAGCGCGGAAAGCGGTACTAAGCTAGCGCGGAAAGTCGCGGTAGCCTAGCGCGAGAACGGTACTAAGCTAGCGCGGAAAAGCGCGGTAGCCTAGCGCGGGAAACGGTACTAAGCTAGCGCGGAAAGGCGCGGTAGCCTAGCGCGGGAAACGGTACTAGGCTAGCGCGGAAAGGCGCGGTAGCCTAGCGCGGAAACCGGTACTAGCCTAGCGCGGAAAAGCGCGGTAGCTTAGCGCGGAAACCGGTACTAGCCTAGCGCGGAAAAGCGCGGTAGCCGAGCGCGGGAATCGGTACTAAGCTAGCGCGGAAAGGCGCGGTAGCTTAGCGCGGGAAGGCGCTTTGGGAGGATAGGGAGAAACGCTTCAAGGCAGGGGTGAACGATTGTAAGGGAAACCTCTGTATGTTGACAATGGTTGGTCAAACCTCTGTAGCTATTTAGGAGCGAGCGGCAAAGCCTGCTCAGGTATCAGACCTAGGTATGTTGCCGTGAGGCTTGGCCACGGCTTTTCGTTTCGGCAGATAGGTACGCAGCGTGTCGAGCAGCTCCACGATGTCCAGGGGCTTTCCCACATGGCCATCCATTCCCGCGGCTAGACATTTTTCGATGTCTTCCCGGAACACGTTAGCGGTCATTGCGATTATGGGAACCCGCTGCTGCGCTTTCTCCAAGACGCGGATTTGACGGGTGGCCTCGTAGCCGTCCATTTCGGGCATTTGTACATCCATGAAGATCATATCGTAGGCATCAGGCGCTTCATTGAAGCACTTGACCGCCTGTATCCCGTTTTCAGCGCAGTCGATTTGCAGGCCTGTAGGCTCCAGCAGCGCGATGACGATCTCGCGGTTGATCTCCATGTCCTCAGCCAAAAGGATACGGCAGTCAGAGAAGCTGTCCATAGGCTCGCTTTTCCCAGTTTCTGCCCGGATCAGGTTAGCTGCTCCTAGACATTCGTTGATGCAGTCTAAAATGAGCGAGGAGAATAGGGGCTTGGACAGAAACTTGTCAACACCGACCCTGCGGGCATCCTCCTCTATCTCGTTCCATTCAGTCGCGGAAATCATAATGATCACAGGCTTTGTTCCGGCGCTATGTTCCTTGATCCACTGGGAAAGCTCTATACCGTTTATGCCAGGCATCTTCCAATCCACGAAGTAGAGGTCGAAGGGTCCCTGACTTTCGATAAGGGCTTTGGCTTCCACCCCATTTGCGGCAGTCTTGCAGGCGATGCTCACCTGTTCGGCGAATTCCACGAAGTATTCCCGAACATAGTCAGCATCATCCACCGCGAGTATACGCAGGTTACTCCAGTTGATACCCGGACGCAGGAGGCTCTCCTGTTCCTCTTTAGCCTTCCCAAGTTTGACGATGAAGGTAAACACGGCCCCTAAGCCCGGCTCGGATTCCACCCAGATACTACCGCCCATCATTTCCACGATCCGTTTGGATATAGCCAGTCCCAGGCCAGTTCCACCGAATTTCCGGGAAGTGCTGGAATCCGCCTGCTGAAAGGAGGAGAAAAGCCGCGACATCTGCTCCTTTGTAAGCCCGATTCCTGAATCCTTGACACTGATCCTGATAGTACAGCGTTCCCGCTGCCCTTCCTCTTGAGCGCGTACCGCTGCGGAAGGCGTGTCCGCGTGTTCCTCTTCAGGAACAAGGCAGGCGTTCAGGCGTACAATGCCGTTTTCCGGGGTGAACTTAACGGCGTTGGAAAGGAGGTTCGTGATAACCTGCGCTAAACGTTGATCATCACCGTAGAGGAAACGGGGAATATTCTTGTCGATTTGAACTGAAAAGTCCTGATGCCGTTCCTCCACTCGGAAATTGACCACATTCACCACCTTACGGAGCATCTTTTCAAATTCGAATTCGTCAAAAGAAAGCTCAAGTTTGTTCGCCTCGATCTTTGACATATCCAGAATGTTGTTGATGACTCCCAGAAGATGAGTCGAAGCCTCTTCGATTTTGGTAAGGCAGTATTCTTTCTTCTCAAGGTCCTGCGAGGTTTTACCTATAGTGGTCATACCAATGATGGCATTCATAGGGGTACGCATCTCATGGCTCATGTTGGCAAGGAAATCGCTTTTTGCCTTGCTTGCCTGTTCCGCTTGGTACAGGGCCGCGTCTCGCTCCTGTTCCCGTATATTTCGGGCAACTGCTCCGGCGATGACGCTGCTTACGGTTCTCACAAGCTGGCGGTCGCTTTCAGTCCAGACCCTCGGCTGTAGACATTCCTCAAAGCTGAGTACCGCCCAATAGATACCGTCCACGTAGATGGGAACCCAGATGAAGGCTTTAATCCCCATGATCTTCATCTCTTCGTAGCGTTCGTCCTCACTTACGTCATTGCAGAACATAGTGGGAACGGTTTTGGGCTGGTCCTGGGGGAAGCTGTGGTAGAGCAGGTCATTGAGGCTCTCCGCCTTTGGGGTGCTTGCGAACGCTTCGTCGCCGCACCAGAGGTAATCTGGACGGCTTGCTGTGGACCCTACTTCGGGAAACTCCACTAGGATGCGGGTTACCTTCATGAATTCACCAGTGATCCGCAGGGTTTCTTTGATGAGGGCTGTGGTATCACGAGAGGAGATGAAATTCTGGGATAGACCGGACATGAGTTCCTGCTGGGTAAACTGTTTCGCAAAAGCAGTCTCTTTCCGGCGGTGAATGATGAAATTCAGGAAGCCGCTGGCAATGACAAAAGCCGTAGAGACCAGCAATATAATAGAAAGAAACAGTACCCGCTGCCGCGTTATCAGGATTTCGTTGTCCAAGATATCCACACCCACCAAGGCGGCGACCTTCCCGTCGCCATCTAGTATTGGCGCGAAGGCGCTGATAAGGCCGGTATAGCCTTCGGAATAGTTTCCCAGACCGGTTACCACAGTTATCTTTTCATTCATGGCCATGAAGGGCGCTTCTTCTTCAGGGATAGGAGGAGTAGCTAGGTTCACCGTATCTTCTGAAAGGTCATTATCCACGATGAACTGAAAACTCCCATCTCCCACAGGACGCATATAATACACAAAGAGTATGCCGGCGACTTCCCCAAAGTCGATAAGCCGCGTCCGAATATCCTGAAAGAGCGGTGTTTCCATGTCTTCAGGAACGGTAAGTTTCTCAAGCTCTTCTGGCGCGACCAAGCGGACTGCCATGCGGCTTGTTGCCCTCAGCCGGTTCTCAATGCTTGTCTTGAAGAATGTGGAAACGCTGTTCACCAGAACACTCGTATAAACAGAAATAACCAGCACCAGCAAGGCTGCGATGAGGAAGAGGATAACCGTTAATTTCCCATAGAGATTTTCTTTTGATTGGTTGCTGCTGTTCATTTTTCCCTACACTATAGAACGAAGCACTCTCTGTCTATAGGAGTGGCTATGGCTACAGCAAGTCTCAGTTTAGGAAAATGTGATAAAATCGTCATGGAAGCTGTTTAGCAAGCTGCTGGACGCTGGAGGCGGCAAGGGGCGGCTCCCCAATGAAAGACGTGCCGGAAGTTTTTTGTTGACATGGGGATAAAGGCAGCTTAGTATAAATATGTACCCGTGCAGTGCGGGGAACGCGGACGTAAGTCCGAAACGTCTGTGGACATGATAGCGTTGACTCTTGGCTATAAGAGTAAACCTTTCGTGGAAAGTCCGGTAATGGCAGGAAGCAGAAACCTTGTGGAGCAAGCTGAGTTTTCAGCCCAAGCCGCAAGCCCCTGGCTTTAGGCTGGGGTTACTGACAAAAAGTTTCAGGCCGTAGCGTTGTTTGCGTTTATCGGCACAGGCGACTTCCTCCAGAGGGTTTATAAAATTAGGAGGATGCCACCATATAAACTCAATCTACGGCCTGGAACTATTTTGGTATGGTAAAGAACACGAAAAAAGAGATGACGCGCCGGAGATGGGAGTTACGGTGCGAGAGGGACTGTACACCAGCAGGCAGGTCAGTACCACACCGCAACAGATCACATGGTTTTAAGCGAACTGATGTCATGAATGACCGCCTCCCCGGATGCCAGCAGCACTGAGGAGGTGTCCTTGATTTTTCCGATTAAGACATTTATTTCATTCAGCGCCTCCAACACCTGATTTCCTCCGGTGTCATGGTTAGACATGGCATCTTGTATGGACAATTCTTCGCTCTTTACCGTGTCAATAAGAGCCGTCATCCGGTTAAATTGCTCCTGTGCATAAAGGGAAGACTCCTTTGACGTGTCAATAAGTGCTTTGATGCTGTGCAAGTTGTCGGTTATTTTTACTGCCTGCCTGCCGGAATTATCAGCCAGTTTTCGTATCTCCCCGGCAACCACCGCGAATCCCTTGCCGGTGCTGTCCCCCGCATGAGCCGCCTCGATCGCCGCGTTCATTCCCAGAATGCCAGTCTCATTCGCAATATCCCCGATCACCTTGCAGGTTTCAATAAGGGCGCCGGATTGTTGGGACACATGGTCTATGATTTCCCCAATCTTATAAAGCCGCTCCTTGCCATCGGTTGAGGAGGCGTTCAATTTCAATACGGTTTCGGCGTTGTGGTTCAAATTTTCAGTGATAGAGCGGATGTTTTCCACCATCTGCGTTATGGTTTGAGATGAGCGCGACACATAATCAGCGGTTTCGTTGATCTGGCTGGACAAGGCTTCGATGCCGTCTCTATTTTTATGCATCTCTTCCAGAGTGCGCTCGTAGACCTGCATAATCACCTGCGCTGTCCTTTCATTGGCACGCAATTCTTTTTCAATCTCTTGGTAATGCCGGCAATTTTCAGGCTTGTTAAGTCTGTTGACAATGGCGACCGCCATCTGCTCGCAACTCTTATACCCACATGCCCCGCAGTTGAGACGCTCGGCTGGATTCTCTTTATGCATGATCTTAAACAAGGCTTCAAGTTCCGCCTTGCTTGGAGACGTTACTTTTTCTTTAAATAGCCGTGAGCGGTCGGTATAGGATCGCCGGTACAAGCCCGCCTCCCAATACGTGTCAAGGGTCTTTTCCAGCTTGCCTGGAAAAAGCTTCTGCAATAAGGTGGCGGGCTTGTATGTTTCCCGCATCTCGCATTGCCGCCGTTCTACGAAATATTCCACATCGTCGAAATGCTTGTTGTGATTCGTGGTTCCGGGACCGCCGTTGCAGCCCATAGAGCAGTTGAGGCAGTCGATGAGCTTGTAGACCGGCGCCTTGCCTTGTTTTAAGGAATTACTAAGATACGCAAGGTAGCGGTACACCTCATGGGGGCCTTCAATCTTGCGGGTGTAACCAATAACCTCCTTGTCGTAGCGTTGCAGGGTACGCATAAGCCCTCCAGGGCTGGAAAACATAGCCGCCCGTTCCGCCGGAGGGTTGTTGTAGCCCACAGCAGGATAGGCGCGTACGCTCTTGCCGGATTCATCAAGATGACGCTGTATCGACCGGAACGTTACGTTGTAGTCGCCTATGCCCACCGCGTCGAATTCCCGCCGCTTGGAGTAACACGGGCTTATGGCGGCGATCCGGTGATTCTTGTACTGGGGATAGAAGCGCTTGATCATTTTCATGGTATGGATCATGGGGCTGTCCACCGGCGCAAGGCAGGGGATAAGCTCGGGACGGTACATTTCGATGAAAGCCACGAGGGTGGAGCAGGGCTGGGCTATGACCAAGGAGGGATTTGCGGATTTCATATAGTCAAGGTAGGATTTGATCGTAAGCTCCGCGCCGAAACTTACGTCAAACATGGCTGTAACTCCCAGGGACTTCAGGAAGCCATTCACCCTAAGGTAGTCCTCTTCAAAACTTGCGACGATTGCCGGCGCCATGATGGCAACGATGTTTTCGCCCTTCTTCAGGTCATCTATGAAAAGCTCAAAATCATCAATGCCGATACGCGCACGGTGAGTACAGGCGCTTATGCACTCACCACAGCCGATACATAATTCCGGGTGGTGATCTATTATGTCTCCAGACCCATCGTTACACATTTTAACCGGACACACCATAATGCACCGGTGGCAATTAACGCACTTCTCTTCCACCACTTTAATAATGGGACGCAGGTTTTTTTCTCCCATTCTTTCCATAAAACTTTCTCCTTATCTTGCAATGATTGGCGCAGCTCCAGCTTTAGGCGCGTCGGAATTCGATACTTCGCCTGCTCTGTTCGCTTCACCAATGCCGCCAATGTTGTTAAATGAAGCTGTTCCAAAACACGCCCTAAGGCGCCAATGTGTGGAACAACCTCGGAGGATTCTTCATGTTTTACATATTTTTAAGCGAACTGATGTTCTGAATGACTGTTTCCCCGGATGCCAGCAGCTCTGAGGAGGTGTCCTTGATCTTTCCGATCAAGACATTTATTTCATTCAGCGCCTCCAACACATGGTTCCCGCCGGAATCATGGATGGACATGGCATCTTGTATGGACAATTCCTCGCTCTTTACCATGCCAATAAGATCAGCCATCTGGTCAAACTGTTCCTGTGCATAGAGAGAAGACTCTTTAGACGTATCAATAAGCGTTTTAACGCCGCGCAGGTTATCGGTTATGTTCACCGCCTGCCTCTCGGAAGTGTCTGCCAGCTTGCGTATCTCCCCAGCAACCACCGCAAAGCCCTTGCCTATGCTGTCCCCCGCGTGAGCCGCCTCAATCGCCGCGTTCATCCCTAGAATACTGGTCTCATTAGAAATATCCCCAATTACCTTACAGGCATCAATAAGGACGTTGGATTGCTCGGCCATGCGGTCTATGATTTCCCCAATCTTATAAAGCCGCTCCTTGCCGTTGGTTGAGGAGGTATTCAATTTCAGTACGGTTTCGGCGTTGTGGTCCAGGCTCATGCTGATAGACTGGATGTTTTCCACCATCTGCGTTATGGCTTGGGACGAGCGCGACACATAATCAGCGGTTTCGTTGATCTGGCCGGATAGGGCTTCAATGCCATGTTTGTTTTTCTGCATCTCTTCCAGGGTGCGCTCATAGACGTGGTTAATCATGCGTGAGGCTCTTTCATTGGCACGCCGCGTTTGTTCAATCTCTTGGTAATACCGGCAGTTCTCCGGCTTGTTACGTTTGTTGATGATGGCAACCGCCATCTGCTCACAATTGATATATCCGCACGCCCCGCAGTTAAAACGCTGGGATGGATCCTCCTTATACATGGACTTATACAAGGCTTCAAACTCCGCCTTGCTTGGGGACTTTATTCTTTCTTTAAATATCCGCGACCGGTCAGTATAGGATCGCCGGTACAAGCCCGCCTCCCAATACATATCAAGGGTCTTTTCTAGCTGGTCAGGCAGGAATTTCTGTAATAAAGTGGCGGGCTGGTATTTCTTCCGCATCTCCCGTTGCCGCTGCTCTACAAAATATTCCACATCATCAAAACGCTTATTGTGGTTCATGGTTCCAGGACCGCCGTTGCAGCCCATTGAGCAGTTGAGGCAGTCAATGAGCTTGTAGGCCGGCGCCTTACCCTGTTTCAGAGCATCATCAGCAAGATAGGTAAGGTAGCTGTAGACCTCTTGGGGGCCTTCAATCTTGCGGGTGTAGTTAGTAACCTCGTTGTCGTAGCGTTGTAAGGTGCGCATAAGCCCTCCGGGGCTAGAAAACGCAACCCCCCGTTCCGCCGGAGGGTTGTCGTACTCCACAGCAGGATAGGCGCGGACAGTCTTGCCGGAGTCGTCAAGATAGCGCCGCACCGACCGGAACGTTACGTTGTAGTCGCCTATGCCCACCGCGTCGAATTCCCGGCGCTTGGAATAGCACGGGCTTATAGCGGCGATCCGGTGATTCTTGTACTGAGGATAAAAACGCCTGATCATCTTCATGGTGTGCAGCATGGGGCTGTCCACCGGCGCAAGATAGGGGATAAGCTCGGGACGGTATATTTCAATGAAGGCCACAAGGGTAGGGCAGGGCTGGGCTATGACCAAGGAGGGGTTTTTAGCTTGCATATAGGCAACGTAGGACTTAATCGTAAGCTCCGCGCCGAAACTCACATCAAAGATGGCTTTAACACCCAGGGATTTCAGGAAGCCGTTCACCTTGAGGTAATCAGCCTCAAAACTAGCGACAATGGACGGCGCGGCAATGGCGATGATGTCCTTACCTTGTTTCAGGTCATCCATGAACAGCTCGAAATCATCAATGCCAATGCGCGCACCGTGATCACATACACGTATGCACTCACCGCAGCCAATACATAACTCTGGATCATGATCGATTACATCTCCAGAGCCGTTGTTACACATTTTAACCGGACATACCACAATGCACCGGTGGCAATTGACGCACTTTTCTTTCACCACTTTAATCACTGGACGTAGAGCTATCTGTTTCATTCCCCACCTTCCTTTTCACGTATGGCGTCTATAACGTCAAACACACACCGATCCATCAGGTACTCTTGTGCGTTACTGCACTTCAAACTTCGCGTCGCTTAGAATCTCACGAGGGGTTTTTAGGGTTACCCCTTTATGGCTAAACTGGGTGCGTATTTTGAGCTGGTATACCCCGGCGCTTAATGCGGGCAGCCGGACTATCAATTCACTAGGACTGTTTTTGACGAGCTTATGAGTTACCTTGAACTCCCCGCTCTCGTTGAACCAATACACCCCGCAGGAAGCGTCCTCTCCGGCAAGCTCTATCTTGTCCCCGTTGATGATCACGTCTTCATCAGGCGTTAAGATATGGTTTATTGACCCTGAGAAGCTGTCTTCTACTTCGTAGATATGCCCTTCCACGTCGGCAAGGCCGCGCAGATGTATCTTCACGTGGGCTGCCAAATCCCGTAAGGGCTTTAAGGCCCGAAACCCGAACTCGATCCGGTTCTCTTCTGGGTTGATGTGCGCGTGAGAGCTGTCGAAGGTTCCGCCTATTTTGGGGTATATGCCTATGTACCCGTTCTCAATGGCAAAGCCATCGGTAAGTTGGTAGGATGCCTCGTGGAGATAGGCTTTCACGCACCGCACAAGGTCATTGTAGGACATGGTAACGCCCCCTCGCTCAACCGCCGCGGCGCAGACGTTTTCCACGCTCAGGGGAGTTCCGCTTTTGGTTCTTGCCATGTACTTACCTTCCGCCTTTCCCGGCAGGTAGATAGGGTACAGATACGCATCAATGTCGTGAGTTACTAATTGCTCGTCTATGTCAGTAGCCATAGATCCTCCTTGCTTATTAAAAACATATTACTCTATTTATATAGTTTGATTTGGTATTAGCCTAGTACCCGTTCCGGTACTAGCCTAGTACGCGACTCGGTACTAGCGTAGTACCCGCTCTGGTACTAGCGTGGTACGCGACTCGGTACTAGCGTAGTACCCGTTCCGGTACTAGCGTAGTACGCGACTCGGTACTAGCTTGGTACCCGCTCTGGTACTAGCGTGGTACCCGCTCTGGTACTAGCGTAGTACGCGACTCGGTACTAGCGTGGTACGCGACTCGGTACTAGCGTGGTACCCGTTCCGGTACTAGCGTGGTACGCGACTCGGTACTAGCGTAGTACCCGTTCCGGTACTAGCGTAGTACCCGTTCCGGTACTAGCGTGGTACCCGCTCTGGTACTAGCGTGGTACCCGACTCGGTACTAGCGTAGTACGCGACTCGGTACTAGCCTAGTACCCGTTCCGGTACTAGCCTAGTACCCGTTCCGGTACTAGCGTAGTACGCGACTCGGTACTAGCTGACACGTGCGTCTCTGACACCACGCACATCTGACACGCACGTCTCTGACACCATCATCTCTGGCACCACGTACATCTGACACGCACATCGTCTGACACGCACGTCTCTGACACCACGCACATCTGACACGCACATCGTCTGACACGCACGCCTCGACACCATCGTCTGGCACCACGCACACCTGACACGCATGTCTCTGACACCACGCACGTCTCTGACACCAGCGTCTGACACGCACGTCTCTGGCACCACGCACAGCTGACACGCACATCGTCTGACACGCACGCCTCGACACCATCGTCTGGTACCACGCACACCTGACACACACGTCTCTGGCACCATCGTCTCTGACACCACGCACATCTCTGGCACCATCGTCTCTGGCACCACGCACACCTGACACCATCGTCTCTGGCACCACGCACATCTGACACGCACATTGTCTGACACGCACGTCTCTGACACCACGCACACCTGACACGCACGTCTCTGACACCACGCACGTCTCTGGCACCAGCGTCTCTGGCACCAGCGTCTGACACGCACGTCTCTGACACCAGCATCTCTGGCACCACGCACATCTGACACGCACATCGTCTGACACGCACGTCTCTGGCACCACGCACATCTGACACGCACGTCTCTGACACCACGCACAGCGGACACACACGTCTCTGGCACCACGCACACCTGACACACACGTCTCTGACACCACGCACAGCGGACACACACGTCTCTGGCACCACGCACACCTGACACACACGTCTCTGACACCACGCACACCTGACACACACGTCTCTGGCACCATCATCTCTGGCACCACGCACACCTGACACGTATGTCTCTGACACCATCATCTCTGGCACCACGCACATCTCTGGCACCATCGTCTTTAACACCACGCACATCTGACACACACGTCTCTGACACCACGCACACCTGACACGCACGTCTCTGACACCATCATCTCTGGCACCACGCACACCTGACACCATCATCTCTAGCGTCTCTGACACCACGCACAGCGGACACGCACGTCTCTGACACCATCGTCTCTGGCACCACGCACATCTGACACGCACGTCTCTGACACCACGCACGTCTCTGACACCATCGTCTCTGGCACCACGCACACCTGACACACACGTCTCTGACACCACGCACGTCTCTAGCACCACGCACGTCTCTGACACCAGCGCCTTGATCCTTTGGTGTGTGGTTTTCACTTTTCGTTGGTGGTTATACCATACGTTATGACTACTGATTATAACAAAGCTCACTTAAAAATCTTTGCGGGGTATTATCGGCCACACTTGCTCTTGTTTGGCGCTGATATGCTCTGCGCGTCGTTAAGCGCCGGTGTAGACCTGCTCTTCCCTATGATGACTAAGTACACGATTGACACCCTGCTGCCTCAACAGATATTCAGCTTTTTCTTCGCTATGATCGGGCTTATGGTCGGACTCTACCTTGTCCGCACCCTGTTCTCCTACTTCATCTCCTATTGGGGACACACTGTTGGCGCGTACATCGAAGCTGATATGCGGCGCGACCTCTTTAATCACCTGCAGAAGCTGCCGTTCTCATTCTACGACAACAACCGTACTGGCCAGATCATGTCGCGGGTAACCAATGACCTCTGGGAAGTTACTGAACTCGCCCACCATGGCCCCGAAGACCTGTTTATATCAATTCTGACGCTGGTGGGTTCGTTCATCCTCATTCTCACGCTGCGCTGGGAAATGGCGGTGATACTGTTTTGTATCGTGCCGCTCATCGTGATCCATACTGTGTACTCACGGCGGCAGATGATGAAGGCATCGCGGAACGTGAAGGAACGTACCGCTGAGATCAATGCTTCGCTGGAATCAAGCATATCAGGATCACGGGTCGCTAAGGCGTTCACCAATGAGCCTTATGAGACGAGTAAGTTTCGGTACGGGAACGAGAACTACAAGTCAGCTAAGAAGGTGTACTACAAGTCCATGGCAACCTTTCACTGTAAGCTGGACTTTTTGCTCCATATACTGAATGTGGTGGTGCTGGCAATGGGCGGC
This sequence comes from Treponema sp., assembly GCA_031266875.1. Lineage (GTDB taxonomy): Bacteria > Spirochaetota > Spirochaetia > Treponematales > Breznakiellaceae > JAIRMT01. The sequence goes on along the minus strand of JAISAE010000061.1, from coordinate 20,915 downwards.
GTTCTCATCATGCAGGGGAAGATGGATCTCGCGGGACTTATCGCCTGTAACCTCTTTGTGGCAGCCTTTCTACAGCCTATACGCCGGCTCGCGGGCTTTGTGGAGCAGTACACTACTGGCATGGCAGGCTTTGGCCGCTTTGTGGAAATCATGCGCATACAGCCGGAGATCCGCGACAAGGACAACGCGGTTACGCTTGAGCATGTGCGCGGTACCATTGAGTACCGCGACGTTACGTTCTCGTATAACAACAATATAACCGTGCTGGCACACATCAACCTGCGTGTTCAAGCGGGAAGCACACTGGCGTTGGTCGGGCCTTCCGGCGGCGGCAAAACCACGATCTGCCACCTGCTGCCGCGCTTTTACGAAATCAGCGCCGGTTCCATAACGATTGACGGCTATGACATCCGCGACCTCACGCTTGAATCACTGCGGCGGAACATCGGCATTGTTCAACAGGACGTGTTTCTGTTCGCTGGCACGATTAAGGAAAACATCGGCTATGGCCGAATCAACGCGACTGACGACGAAATCATTGAGGCGGCAAAACGCGCTGAGATACATGACGACATTATGTGCCTGCCCGATGGCTATGATTCCATCGTCGGTGAGCGCGGCATCAAACTTTCTGGGGGACAAAAACAGCGGGTGAGTATAGCCCGCATCTTCTTAAAGAATCCGCCGATCCTCATTCTTGACGAGGCAACTTCGGCGCTGGACTCAGCAACTGAACTCAAGATACAGCAGGCGCTGGAGGAATTGTCCAAAGGCCGTACCACACTCATCATCGCGCACCGGCTGTCCACAATTCGCAGCGCGGATTTCATTGTGGTCATTGACGATGAAGGTATCAGGCAGCAGGGCAAGCACGAGGAACTACTGGCGCATGGCGGTCTGTACGCGGAACTGTATACCGCGCAGTTTAGCGCGCTCGCTATTCCAGCATAACAACACTGCCCCCCAAAAGCCCTGAACAAGGTATCACCTATACAAAAAAGCCTGACCAGTGGTCAGGCTTTCTATTTACAGAGGCTTTAACCTAGAGCTTCGCGGCGTTGCGTATGATAGCTGTCAATTCCTGAAGACCAAGACGGTTCAACTGGGCAATATAGGCGTCCCATTCAGCGTCAATATTGGCCTGACCACTGACCCACTCAGCTTCCTTTTGATCCACATAGCTAGAAATGGCGGTCTGAATATCAGCTCTGCGCTTGGCAACATCTTGGCTGAGCCAGAGATCCGGGATGCGCTCGTCAAGATACGGCTCATACAGCGCGTCCCTGACACCCTGATAATCATAGCCCGGTCTCAAACCAACCGGCGGGAGTACCTCAGTCCGCAGATTCTCAGGTAAACCGGGGTTATTGCGGTGGAACCTGGGCAGGGGCGGCGGGAACACATTGCCCCAAGCGTACTTGTCCTCGTCCGCTTGGGTCCAGCCGTTTTGCCCAATTGCCTTGAAGATTTCGCGGTAGGTACGGTCGCCGACCTTCTCCCACTTTACACCGAGAGGCCCACGGTCTGTTGCGGGACTCGCGTCCTGGCTATACACGTAGTCAAGCCAGCGAAGGATCGTGATCGGGTTCTTTGCCTTATCGGTAATCACAAACTGGTTGCGGAACAAGGTGATGCCGTAGCAGTTGCGGCGCCATACCGGATTCGTAACGCCCGGAGCCTTCAGTACGGGCATGGGATCAAAGTCAGTTTCTATATCACCCTGGGTCCAACCAGCGGGACGTTCCTGCTGTTTCCACGCAAGGGGGCCGTAGTCATACATAACGCCGTAGAGCTTGAGATTGTTCTTGGCGGTATACATGGCCACTTCCTGAGTGAAAAGCTCTGGATCAACCAGTCCTTCCTTGTAGAGGTCAGCAAAGAACTTGATCGCGGCCTTGTACTCATTCGAGGTGAGCGTGCTTTGAATTTGGCCGTTGATGATGGCAAAGCCGCCCGCGTTAGCCCCGCGCCGTGAGGCGTTGACGCCAAACCAGCCGGCAAGCTCGCCTACGCTAAAGTTATTAGGTTCAGCAGCAAAGGGAATGATCTTCTGGCCATTGACCGCAGGAATACGATCCCGGAAGGCGATGAGTACCTGCTTCAGCTCATCAGTGGTAGTGGGCATTTGTAGACCGAGCTGCTCAAGCCACAGGCGGTTAATCCACGGGCTGTAGGTAACGAGTGGCTCTTGGTATGGATAGGGTGGCGAATAGATGTGGCCGTCAGGCAGGGTCATGCTCTGGCGAACACCGGTGAGACTCAGCGCGGTTTTGATATTCACCGTGTACTGCTCAATGAGGGTTTCCAAAGGAATGATAAGCCCTTCGTTGGCCCAGGTCATAACATCATTTCCGGTTACAATCCAGCCCGCGATAACATCCGGGTAATCGCCTGTGGCGACCATGATGTTCTTCCGTTCCAGGGCAGTGGCGTAGGGGAAGTTGTTGATCTGGGCCTGAATGTTGGTCTTCTGCTCAAAGTCCTGTACAACAACCATGTCGTTAGCCCTGTTGACTTTGGCCCCATCCATATCAACAAGCATGGTGAAAGCGGCTTTCTGCTTGACCGCAGGCCAGGTGCCGACCGCGTTGAAATTGTTCGGGTCGTCGGTCCTGATCAAGGTGGTTGTTCCCGTTGTTCCTGTACCGGTCTGTCCGCTTGCGAACACACCGAGCGCCGGCATAAGCAACAAAGCCATAGCCAGCATTAATCCAAAAAACTTCTTCATACATTGTCTCCTCATAAAGTTTGCCCCTATGGGCTGAACTACACAGACGTTGTGTCAGGGTTCAGACACAGGCTGAACCGGATTTAATTTTTAAAAAAAGCCTGACCACCGGTGCGGTCAGGCTTTCCGTTTACTTAGGCTTTAACCTAGAGCTTTGCAGCGTTGCGTATGATAGTTGTCAATTCCTGGAGACCAAGGCGGTTCAACTGGGCAACATAGGCGTCCCATTCGGCGTCAATATTGGCCTGACCACTGACCCACTCAGCTTCCTTCTGATCCACATAGTTGGTAATGGCGGTCTGAATATCAGCTCTGCGCCTGGCAACATCCTGGGTGAGCCAGATATCGGGGATGCGCTCGTCAAGATACGGCTCATACAGCGCGTCCATGACGTCATTATCACTATACTCCTTCCTCAAACCAACCGGCGGGAGTACCTCAGTCCGCAGATTCTCGGGTAAACCAGTATTATTGCGGTGGAACTTGGGCAGAGGCGACGGGAACACATTGCCCCAAGAGATCCTGTCTTCATCCGCTTGGGTCCAGCCGTCTTGGCCAACTGCCTTGAAGATTTCGCGGTAGGTGCGGTCGCCAACCTTCTCCCACCTTATACCAAGGGGTCCGCGGTCTACTGCGGGACTCGCGTCCTGGCTATACACGTAGTCAAGCCAGCGGAGGATCGTGATCGGGTTCTTTGCCTTGTCGGTAATCACAAACTGGTTGCGGAACAAAGTGATGCCGTAGCAGTTGCGGCGCCATACCGGATTCGTAACGCCCGGGCCTTTCAGTACGGGTACGGGATCAAAGTCGTTGTTTTTATCGCCCTGGGTCCAACCAGCGGGACGTTCCTGAGCTTTCCATCCAAGGGGGCCGTAGTCCCACATAACACCATATATCTTGAGATTATTCTTAGCGGTATACATGGCCTTTTCCTGAGTGAAAAGCTCTGGATCGACCAGTCCTTCCTTGTAGAGGTCCGCAAAATATTTGATCGCGGCCTTGTATCCATCCGAGGTGAGCGTGTTTTGAATCTGTCCATTGATGATGGCAAAGCCGCCTGAGTTAGCTCCCCGCCGTGAAGCATTGACGCCAAACCAACCGGCAATGTCGCCTACACTAAAGTTATCAGGTTCAGCGGCAAAGGGAATGATCTTCTCACCATTGACCGGAGGAATACGATCACGGAAGGCGATAAGTACCTGTTTCAGCTCATCAGTGGTGGTGGGCATTTGCAGACCGAGCTGCTCAAGCCACACGGTGTTAATCCAGGGACCGAAGGTAACCTTCGGCTCTCCAATGGGATAGGGCGGCGAATAGATGTGTCCATCAGGCAGGGTCATGCTCTGGCGGACACCCGGGAGACTCAGCGCGATTTTGATGTTCACCGTGTACTGGTCAATGAGGGTTTCCAAGGGAATGATGATCCCTTCGTTGGCCCAGGTCATAACATCATTTCCGCCCACAAGCCAGCCCGCGATAACATCAGGATAATCGCCTGTGGCAATCATGATGTTCTTCCGTTCTATGCCGGTCGCGTAGGGGAAGTTATTGATCTGGGCCTGAATATTGGTCTTCTGCTCAAACTCCTGCACAATAACCATGTCATTAGCCCTGTTGACTTTGGAGCCGTCAATATCAACAAGCATCGTGAAGGCGGCCTTCTGCTTGACCGCAGGCCAGGTGCCGACAGCGTTGAAATTGTTCGGGTCGTCGGTCCTGATCAAGGTGGTCGTGCCTGTTGTTCCCGTTGTTCCTGTTTGTCCGCTTGCGAACACACCGAGCGCTGGCATAAGCAACAAAGCCATAGCCAGCATTAATCCAAAAAACTTCTTCATAAATTTTCTCCTCATGAAGTTTGCCCCCCTATAGGGCTGTATATGGTTCAAACCAATCAACGATTAGCCTTTAAGAGAACCCACAGTTACGCCCTTTACAAAATGCTTTTGAATAAAGGGATAGAGTATGATAACCGGCAGACTGGACACGATGATCAGGCTCCATTTCATCATCTCCTTGATCGCGTCAAGGCGGCGCTGTTCTTCTATTGCTTCCGGCGACAGTAACACCCCCACTGGCTGCTGGTTCTGGAGCAGGATATAGCGCAGCTCAAGCTGGAGCGTTTGCTTCTCGCGGTCAGCAATGTACAAAAGGGCGCTGAAGTACGAGTTCCAGTGTCCCACCCCGTACCACAGGGCAAGGATCGCTATGATCGCGCCGGAAAGGGGCAGACAGATACGGAAAAAGAAGCTGGTATCCGAACAGCCGTCGATCCGCGCCGCGTCCAGCAGTTCACCGGGTATGTTTACCTTGAAGAAGCTCCGCGCCACCATCATGTTGTAAACACTGAGTGCGCCCGGAACAACCAGCGCCCATACTGTGTTCAACATTCCCATCTGCCTGATGACGAGGTAGGAGGGGATAAGCCCGCCGGATACGAACATTGTGATAACGTAGTAAATCGAAATTGTCTTGCGCCCGTAAAAGTCATTGCGGGAAAGCGCGTACGCGGTCGGCAGGGTAACAGCGAGGTTAATCGCCACGCCCAGCACGGTGTAAAACACGGAGTTCATAAAGCCGCGCATCACCTCTTTGGCCTCAAACACCCGCGAATATCCGTCAAAGTTGATCCCTTCCGGCAGGAAGGTAATCTGTCCGGCGGCAACCTTTACTGGATCGCTTATGGAAGAGATGATCACGAAGTACAGAGGGTATGCGACAATAACGAAAATAAGGGTAAGAACGATGAAGTTCACGGCGTCGAAAATCTTGTCTTCGGTAGAACGCCGCTCGGAATTTCTTCTGATTTTTGCCATGCTGTCCTCCTACCAAAGCGCGTTATCGGAAAGTTTGCGCGACACGGAATTTACCGTCAGGAGCAGTATCGCGTTCACCACCGAGTTAAAGAGACCAATGGCTGTTGAATAGGCCATGTCAGCGTTGAGAATTCCGATCTCATACGTGTAGGTGCTGATAATTTTTGACACCCGCAGGTTGAGTGGGTTTTGCAGGGCATAAGCCTTTTCAAAACCAATGGATAGGACACTTCCGAAAGAAAGAATGAGAAGCATAACCGCGACCGGCAGGATTGACGGCAGGTCGATGTGGAGTACGCGCTGGAACTTGGTCGCGCCATCCACGATAGCCGCCTCGTGCAGTTCGGGGCTGACGCCGGCAAGCGCGGCGAAGTAGACCACTGAGCCCCAGCCCATGCCGGCCCAGACCCCGGACCAGACATAGATATGCCGCCAGTATTTCCAGTCGCCTATGAAGTTGATAGAAGGAACCCCGAAGAAGCTGATGAGGGTGTTTACCATGCCGACACGCGGGGAAAGGAAAAGCAGGATCATGGAACAAAGCACCACAGTGGAAAGGAAATTTGGCGCATACGTTACCATCTGAATAACCTTCCGGTACCTCTTCCATCGCAGAGAGTTTAAAAGCAGGGCGAGTATAATAGGAATAGGGAACCCGGCTGCCAGCCCGTAGATACTCAGTACGAATGTGTTCCAGATGATCTGCGCGGCATCCGGCCCGCTGAAAAAGCGGATAAAATGATCCCAGCCGATCCACGTACTGTTCCAGATACCCCGGCGCACGGAATAGTCACGAAAGGCAATTTGAATCCCATAGATAGGCCAGTAATGAAAAATCGCCGTGATGATGATGCCGGGGAGACAGAATAAATATAATTCCTTGCTCTGTAGGAGCCGCTGAATACGGGATTTGTGGTGGATAAGCCTACCCGTATTGACATCATCTACCGCATTGCTTACAATGCTTACATTACTTGACTTGGCTAGTTTTGTTTTGTTACTCAAAACTGGCCTCCTGCCCACCAGGATACGTTACTTGGCTTGGCTTGGCTTGGCTTGGCTTGGCTTTGGCCATTTTTATTTTGTTACTCAAAATCAACCTCCTGTCCATCAGGATATAACCAGCTAAAACACCTGTCAAGAAAAAAACTAAAACACTTGTCAAGAAAAAAAATTAATCCAAGCAGCAATTTCGATTTCGATACATGTCTCCGACACCACTGTCAGCCTGTGTCAATCTCTAGCGATCAATGAGTCTCCTCAGTAAATGGTCGTTGTGCCGCCATGAGGGGGAGCTTTTTACGCGCAGGTCAAGTTCAACCTTCCAGTCAAAGATACGATTCAGGTCTTTCTCGGCGGCCAGCCGGATCGCCTTGATCATGGCGCCACCCTTACCAACCACCATACCTTTTTGGGACTCCCGTTCCGTAATAATGAAGGCGCGTACCCAGAGCTTCTTTTTATCACTTGCATCCAGGTCAATCAGTTCCGCGTCTGCCACTTCAACATAGAGGGCATGGGGCAGTTCTTCGCGCAGACGCATGATAGCCTTTTCGCGGATCAGTTCGGCGATGCGGAAGTGTATGTCCTGATCCGTGTAGTAATCGTCCGGGTAAAAGGGCTGACCCTCAGCGGCCATTGAAAAAAGGCAGGCTAATAGCGGCTCAAGGCCATTGTTTTTCAGGGCGGAGACGTGGAAACAATGCGACTCATCAAGACCCGGCACGTGTTTCCTCAGAAAGGCGCGGTATTGCTCATAGTTCGCGCCGCCAGCGTCCATCTTGTTCACTACTGCAACGGTACGCGCAGCCATTGTCTCAAGACGGGCGGCAACTGCTTCCTCTTCGGAACCGGGAACGCGAGAGGCGTCCAGCACATAGAGCGCAATGTCCACTTCATCAATGGCGCGATCAGACACCTCAATCAGCTTCCGGTTCAGCTTGCGCTCAGACTTGTGCCGGCCAGGAGTATCCACAAACACAAGCTGTCCCTCGCTCCGGTTCACAATGCCGCGTATGGCATTCCGCGTAGTCTGAGGCACAGCACTCACAATGGCGACTTTCTGGCCACAGAGCCGGTTCACGAGCGTAGATTTGCCCACTGAGGGGCGGCCAATCACCGCGACAAAGGCGGCCTTTTTTACTGAATCGCTCACCAGTATTACTGACTTTTCAGGAGTAGCTCATACGCCGCCTGCGCGTCCTGCGCGGCAAGCAGCTCAGCACGAAACGCGGGGTTTTTGAACCGCGCACTAAAAAACGAAATGGTTTGCAGGTAATAGTCCCGCTGCTTATAGGCTGCGGCAATCATCAGAATGAACCGCACCGGTTCATCGTCAAGCGGTTTAAAGTCAACGATGTCAGTACGACTGATACCAATGGAAACAACAAGGTCGGTAACTGACGAGAGCCGAGCGTGGGGAATGGCAATGCCTCGTCCAATCGCTGTACTCATCAGCTCTTCCCGCTTGAAAAGCTCCTTGGCAAGCTCTTGGGCATTTTTAACCTGTGGTAACTGGGACAGCTTATCCACCATCGTTAAAAGCGCGTCGTCCCTAGACAAGTTGTTGAGAAACAGAATGCGATCAGGGGAAACAATAGTCTCAAGCTGGACTACTGAAGGCCCTTGCTGAGGTTTGTTGACGGTGAACCGGTCATTAACCCAATGTTCAATTTCACTTTTTTTGAAACGCCAGGCCGTTCCAATCTTTCCCGCGGGAAGCGTCCCTTTCTGCGCCCAGTCGTAGACTGTCCGCTCAGAAATGCGCAGGTATTTAGCAACTTCTTCAATTGTAAGGATATCACCTTCAAACATGACCGCTCCTTTATGTTAGTATGGCAGAAACCGCATGAAATATCAAGAAGTGGGAAAACATAGTAAAGAATTCAAACACCCCTCAGCGCCGCCATTACTGACGCAGACTAGCCGCCAGCTCGTGCAGGGAGTCATAGGGGTAGAGCGCGCCGATGGTCGTGCTTACCTGTTCCGGGCCGCTTCCGCCAAAACGTACCGGCGCGTCCGGCGCCATGAACTCGCTCAACACCTGCCGGCAGGCCCCGCAGGGACCCACCGGCGTTTCCGAGTCCGGCGCGGCGATTGCCAGCGCCACAAAGGAGCGCCGCCCCTTGCTCACGGCCTGTACCACGGCGCTCCGTTCCGCGCAGATGGTGAGGCCAAAGGAGCGGTTCTCCACGTTACAGCCAGTATACACGGTCCCATCGTCAGCGAGCAGAGCCGCTCCCACATGAAACTTCGAGTAAGGCGCATAGGCAAGGGCAGCCGCTTTCAGGGCCTCGTTAAACAATGCCCGCATTCGCGTATCAAGCGCGGAAGCGTTTGCTCCAGACAGCGTCTCCTCACACGACCGTACCGGGCTTGAGTCAGGATAGCTAGTGTACTTCTCCATGTTCTTTCCTCCTGAGACAGTATACCTCAACACGCGGCATTTTTGTTTCACAACACAACATCCAGCGCCTTATTAAGCGCCGCGCCTGAGTGCCACACACCATTGATTGAATCTGAAAAATGTTTTCATATTGACACTTCATCCTTGCCATAGCTAATATCAAGCTATGGCATACACACGTCCCGCAAACTATAAGACTCGTCAGAGTCAGTGCGTTCTCGACTACATGGCTTCTCTGGGAGACCACCATGTTACGGTCAGCCAAATTGCGCGGCACTTCATAGATGAAGGCGCGGCTATCGGGCAAACCACCATCTACCGCCAGCTTGAGAAGCTGGTGAGTCTTGGCAGAATAAGGAAGTACACGCACGGAGAGGGTGAGAGCGCCTGCTACCAGTATGTGGCAAATGTCGCCTGCGCTGAGCATTTCCACCTCAAGTGCGAAGACTGCGGGGAACTTATCCACCTTGACTGCGAGTTACTGGACGAAATCGAGCAACATCTCCTCACTGAGCATGAGTTCCAAATCAACGCGCTCAAGACAGTATTCTACGGGAAATGTGGAACGTGCCGCCAAAAGGAGTTAAAAAAATGAAACAATGGTGTATCGGAGTGCTTATGGTACTGACGCTTATGACTGTGGAAGCGCGGGCAAAGCAGGACAACACCGCTGCCGCCCGCTTCAGCGTGGTAACAACAGTGTTTCCAGCGTATGACTTCACGCGGGAAATCGCCGGAAGCGACGTCAGCGTGTCTATACTACTGCCGCCCGGGGCGGAGAGCCATTCGTTTGAGCCAACGCCGCAGGATATCATCAGGATACAGAACAGCGCCCTCTTTATCTGCGTTGGCGGTGAGTCTGAATCATGGGTTGAGCGGGTGCTTTCATCAATGGATACAAGCAGGATGCGGATCGTGCGAATGATGGATTGCGTGCAAACCTTAGAAGAAGAACTCGTCGAGGGGATGCAAGCGGAGGAGGAGGAAGAGGAAGAAGCCGCCTATGATGAACACGTCTGGACTTCGCCGCGTAACACCATGCGTATTGTGGAGCGCATCACCGCCGCGCTTGCGGCGCTGGATACGCAAAACGCCGTTGCCTATCAGCAACGCGCCGCCGCCTATCTCGTCGAGCTGGAAACGCTTGACGCGGCGTTCCGTAACGCGGTCGCAAGCGGAACCCGCAACACCATCGTGTTTGGCGACCGCTTTCCCTTCCGCTACCTCGCCGAAGAATACGGCCTTTCGTACTTCGCCGCCTTTCCCGGCTGTTCCACTGAAACTGAGGCAAGCGCCGCGACTGTAGCCTTCCTCATCAGAAAGATACGGGAAGAACATATACCTGTTATCTTCCATATAGAACTGTCGAATGAGCGCATGGCTGACATGATTAGCGAAGAAACCGGATCGGCAAAACGTTTGTTACACGCCTGCCACAACATCTCAAAGCGCGACTTTGATCAGGGGCGTACCTATCTGGAGCTTATGAATCAGAACATGATTAACCTTAGAGAGGCGCTGCGTTGACCCTTATCACCTGTAAAGACGCGGCCTTTGCGTATGATGGAAACATTGTTATAAAAAACCTTAGTTTCGAGGTTGAAACTGGCGACTATCTCTGCGTGGTTGGAGAGAATGGTTCCGGCAAAAGCACGCTCATCAAAGGCTTGCTTGGCCTGCTGCCGCCGCAAACCGGCAGCGTGGTTTGGGGAGACGTGAAACGCAATGAGATCGGCTATCTTCCCCAGTACAAGGCTGCGCGCAAGGACTTCCCCGCGTCAGTGTCAGAGGTAGTTCTTTCAGGCAGACAGGGCGGGCGCGGCATACTGCCGTTTTATTCCCGACAGGACAGGGCTATTGCCGCCGAGAACCTTGAGCGGCTCGGCATTGCTGGTCTGCGAAAAAAGTGTTACCGCGAACTATCCGGCGGCCAGCAGCAGCGGGTACTGCTGGCCCGCGCTCTGTGCGCGTCGCAAAAGCTGCTGCTCTTGGACGAACCAGCTTCCGGCCTTGATCCGCTTATCAGCGTAGAACTGTACCGTCTTATCGCCAAAATCAACCGTGAAACCAGTGTTGCGATTGTCATGGTATCGCATGACCTCAAGAGCGCCGTAGAGAACGCGAAACGCATTCTCCACGTCAAGCATGAGCAGCTCTTTCTGGGAAGCCCCGATGAATACCAACGCTCAAAAATTGGAAAAGAATTTTTGAATGCCGGCAGCGAGTAATGCTATACGGACTGGTCAACTAAGCATCCACGAATAAGGCACATGCTCACAAACAGCTATGACAGCCAGCTCATCCACTCGTGTCATTCGTGAACTTTTCTCTCTATAGAGAGGCGTGTGTGCTTGACAAGCCCCCGCGCCTAAAGGCGAGGGATTTTTGGTTTACCGCCCATTGTTTTTAAGAAGCAAAGCTTTAAGATAACAATCCTTATTCTCTTCCATAGGGATAACCGCCGCTCCCGCATCAGACAGATACTTATTACTCCTATACACTCTTTTTTATGTGTTATCCCTACCTTTCACCGCCCTCATCTCTAACTCTGCCGCCCCTAGCGCAGACTCCGCCGCCCTCATCTCTAACTCTGCCGCCCCTAGCGCAGACTCCGCCGCCCTTAGCTCTGACTCCGCCGCCCCTAGCGCAGCCTCCGCCGCCCTCAGCGCAGCCTCCGCCGCCCTCAGCGCAGCCTCCGCCGCCCTTAGCGCAGAGGCCGCCGCCCCTAGCGCAGCCTCCGCCGCCCTTAGCGCAGGCTCCGCCGCCCTTAGCGCAGAGGCCGCCGCCCTTAGCGCAGACTCCACCGCCCCTAGCGCGGAGTCCGCCGCGCTGAGGGAAGAGTCTACCAACTCTAGCGCAGAGCCTGCTGCGCTGAGAGCGGAGTCTGCTAACTCTAGCGCAGGCTCGACCGCGCAGAGGGCGGAGTCTGACGGCTCTAGCGCAGACTCGACCGCGCTGAGGGCGGAGTCTGCCTACTCTAGCGTAGAGCCTGCTGCGCAGAGGGCGGAGTCTGACGGCTCTAGCGCAGAGCCTGCTGCGCTGAGGTCAGAGTCTGCTAACTCTAGTGCAGGCTCGGATGCGCTGAGGTCAGAGTCTGCTAACTCTAGCGCAGGCTCGACCGCGCTGAGGGCAGAGTCTGCTAACTCTAGCGCAGGCTCGACCGCGCTGAGGGCGGAGTCTGCTAACTCTAGCGCAGAGCCTGCTGCGCTGATGGCAGAGGCCGACAACTCTAGCGTAGGCTCGACCGCGCTGAGGGCGGAGTCTGACGGCTCTAGCGCAGACTCGACCACGCTGATGGCAGAGGCCGACAACTCTAGCGTAGGCTCGACCGCGCTGAGGGCGGAGTCTGACGGCTCTAGCGCAGACTCGACCGTGCTGAGAGCGGAGGCCGCTAACTCTAGCGCAGGCTCGGATGCGCTGAGGGCGGAGGCTGCTAACTCTAGCGCAGAGCCTGCTGCGCTGAGGGCGGAGGCCACGCTAGAGGCGGCGCTGCTTGTAGACGAAGAGTTGTATACTATGCGGGTTTTTGCGTTGTAAAGCGCCTATGCCTAAAGCTAGAGGCTTTACGGCACTACTGGTAACGTGAATTAAAATAGTTCGTCACTGATCTCTTCATCGGCTTCGCCTAGCAGTTTTTGTGCGTCAGCATCGGGCAGGGTCTGCACTCCGCGGAGTTTGCGATCTATAGCGCGGGTGCGCCTGCCGACATTATCGATTTCCTTACCAACAGCGTCGATTTTTTCCTTAGTCTTTTGCAGTACCGCGCCAAACTTGCCGAATTCAGTGCGAACCGCACCAAGCAAGTCCCAGATTTCGCTCGTGCGCTTTTCCACCGCGAGGCTGCGAAAGCCCATTTGCAGGCTCGACAAAAAGGCGGAAATAGTCGTGGGGCCGGTGATAGTAATCTTGAACTCTTCCTGTACTGATTGGAACAGACCGGGAATCCGCAGTACCTCAGCATAAAGCCCCTCAAAGGGCAGGAACATCAGCGCAAAGTCAGTGGTGTTAGGCGGGTCAACATACTTGGTCTTAATATCCTTGGCAAAGGTCTTGATCTTGCGCACAAGCTCTTTCTTGTAACGCTCAATGTCGTCGGCGTTGCCAGCGTCATAGGCCGCGTTCAGGCGCTCGTAGTCCTCGCTGGGGAACTTGGCATCAACAGGAAGCCAGAGTATACGGGACGAGTCTGACTTAGACGGGATTTTTACCGCAAACTCAACCATATCGTTACTGCCTTCTTTGGTTTTAACGTTTTTCGCGTACTGATCAACTGTAAGCAGTTGTTCCAGTATGCTTTCAAGCTGAAATTCGCCAAGCACCCCCTTGGTTTTAACGTTAGTGAGTACCTTTTTAAGGTCACCAACACCGCTTGCCAGGGTTTGCATCTCGCCAAGTCCCCTCTGCACCAGTTCCAGCCGGTCGCTCACCAGTTTGAACGACTCGCCAAGCCGTGTTTCAAGGGTTTGATGCAGTTTCTCATCAACAGTTTCACGCATTTTTTCGAGCTTAACACTGTTGTCGGTCTGTATATCCAGCAGGCGCTGCTCAACTGAATCGCGGATGCGGTCAAAGCTCTCGCGGGTATTCTGCGTCAGCGCGTCCTGTTTAACACTGAGGCTGGCGAAGCGTTCTTTTTGGACGTCGTTAAACTGCCGTACATTGTCTGAAAAGCGTTCCTCAAAGGACTTGAGCGACGCGGTAAGCTCTTCGCGGTTCACCCGCGCTGAATCCGCGACTGAGTCTGTGATGCCACGCAGCTTGCCATCAAGCATGGTGGTGAACTGGGCGAACACAGCGGTGAGTTCTTCCCGCGAATCCCGCGCTGACTTGCCGATCTCGTCGCGGTTCCTGCCAAACTCATCGCGTAGGGACACTTCGTTACGGTCAAGACGCTGCTCATAGCCAATGAGCCGGTTAAGTACCTGTGTTTCCGCGCCTTTCTTGCGCCTTCCGGCAAGTATGACGATAAGCAGAATCGAGTTTATAAGCAAAAGGGCGATGATGATTGCCAGGAGTAGTTCCATGTGTTTGACTCTGACTCAATGCTTAAAGTGGCGTGTGCCGGTGAAAACCATAGCGATACCGCGCTTGTCGCAGGCTTCTATTGACAGCTTATCGTTGAGCGAACCCCCCGGCTGGATGATGGCCTTGATACCAGCGGCGGCGGCGGCTTCCACCACATCGGGGAATGGAAAGAAGGCGTCAGACGCGAGTACCCGCGCAGGCTCGGCGCCAGAGGTGAGCGTGGCGCTTCGTTGAAAGGCCAGTTCAGCGGCTGATATGCGATTTGTCTCACCGCCGCCAATGCCCACAGTGGCCTGATCTTTGACCACGACAATGGCGTTGGACTTAACGTAGCTTACCGCCCTTATACCAAAGAGCAGGTCAGCAATGTCCCGCGCCTCTGGCTGTACCTTTGTAACGATGTCCCACTTCTCAAGGAGACGGCGGTCTGTTTCCTGCGTCAGGAGTCCGCCATCAACAGCGATACATTCCAGTTGGTTTTTGGGGGCAAACGGCGCTTTCATCACCCGCAGGTTCTTCTTTTTCCTGAGAATGGCGAGCGCCTCAGCATCAAAATCCGGCGCGACAATGATTTCAAGGAAGAGTTCCGCCAGCTTTGCCGCAGTCTCAGGGTCAAGCGCGACGTTACACGCGACAATGCCGCCAAAGATGGATACCGGATCGCAGGCGTATGTCTTGGCATACGCCGCTGGCAGACTGTCAGCCAGCGCGATCCCGCACGGCGTGTTATGCTTCACCGCCACACAGCATACCGACGCCTTCCAAGGCGGCAACGGAGTCTCTACAAGACGCAGAACACCATCTTCACCCAGGGGCGCGGTTTCATCAGCGGCAAGACCAAAGGCGCAGACCGCCTTCCACGCGAGGTCAAGATCGCGGATGTTGTTGTAACTCAGTTCCTTTCCATTAAGTTGGGTCATTGACGACAACGCGCCCTTAGAATCAGCGTTAACATAGAGCGCCGCGCTCTGATGCCCATTTTCGCCATAGCGAAGCGACTGCGCCTTCTTGAGGGACATTGCCCAATATGCCGGATATTCGTCATCGTTAAGCAGATACCGTGAAATCGCCGCGTCATAGGCTGATGTGAGGTTAAAGACCTTGCCAGCAAGCCGCTTGCGGAACTCCATTGCCACCGCTCCGGCCTTGAGCGCCGCGATCACCGCCGCGTAATCAGCCGGATCGGTGAGCGCCAGCACGTCGCGGTAGTTTTTAGCAGCCGAGCGTAGCATGCTGGGGCCGCCAATGTCGATAAACTCAACGGTCTCCTCAAGGGAAAGCCCGGCCTGAACCTTATCAAAGAAGGGATAGAGGTTGACGCAAACAAGGTCAATGGGACTAAATCCCTGGGCTGCAAGGGTTTTTACATGCGACGCCACATCACGCCGCGCCAGTAAGCCCGCGTGAATGGCTGGGTGCAGGGTCTTGACCCGCCCATCCAGGCACTCAGGGAAGCCGGTTATAGCCGACACATCGGTAATGGCTAGCCCTTGTTCCTGCAAATACTTTGCCGTGCCGCCGGTAGACACGAGTTCCCAGCCCGCGCTGCTCAGAAAAGCGGCAAGTTCCGCGACTCCTGTTTTGTCATAAACGCTGATAAGCGCCCGTTGTTTCATACATACCCTCTAAATAGATGAATTATACTCTGATTCTTTGCTACAAAATTACTCATTGACTCGTCTATCCAACGTGCGAATCTCGCCGGTAACCACTGCAAAACCCCTGCCCGCTTGTCCGGCATGGACTGCTTCTATTGCCGCATTCATCGACAGTAAATTTGTTTGACTTGAGGTGTTTTCGAGTGTACCCATAATAGAAGCGATGAGGAGGCTGACCGAGCGTGCGATGAAGATACTGTCGAGGGACATGGGGATCATGGCGAAGGCACTGATGATGGAGATGGTGAGCTATTGCGCAGTGGGGCGTACACCATTATTTTATTTGATTTTTATTTTGAAAATACCACACTCCCGCATAAATCGCTTAACGGTACATACGGTATATTATGTTCTTTTGAAAATTTTTGTACTGCTTCTTTCGCGCCATATAGTTTGCCATTATAATCATGTACAAATATATAACCACCTTCTTCCAGCCGTTCATAAAAATACTTTAGTCCTATATATGTCGGCGCAAATAAATCCGTATCAATGCTTACAAATACAAAACGTTCTTCCACATTTTCCGCCGTTTCAGGAAACCAGCCCTTTTTTATGATACAATTTCTTGTGTGTTTCATTTTTTTCATAACCAATGCCGTATTATTATTCCTGAAATCATTCTTCCGCGCATAAGTATCGAATTCTTTTTCTACTTTCACATCACGTTCATCAAAACCTTCAAAAGTATCGAAGAGATATAATTTCCTTTCAGGAAATTGTCTGTTTATTCTTTGGGCAAAATCACCTTTGTATACGCCTAATTCAGCAACACATCCTGTCAGTTTTTTTTCATTGATTTCATCGGCTATTAATTTTAGCATTTGGTACCTGACAATATCGTTAGTTGTAAAGACACGTATCAACCACGTTATAACTATTTCACGCATGAGCCTCGCCAGAGCGTTAAACATTTTAAACTGCCTTCCTTGTTGTAAGAATTTGTTAATCTTTATACTGTCTGTATACGAACCTTATCGTATACCCTTCTTTTTTGCGGCGGCCACCACAAGCAACGCTCGTGTTTACGGAACACCTTCCGCCTGCTAACAATGAGCGGCTACAGGGTGCGCAGTCCGCAAACACCGCCCATTATTCACTGTTCATTACTTACAGAATCAGCGTGCGTATAACGTCCGCCGGATTCCTTCCTTCGCCGCGTCTTCCGCGTCAAACATGAGCTTCTCCTTCCCCCGCCGCGTAAACCGGTAGTGCTGGAGGCCCTTCCCGTCCGTAGAAGGCTTCATCAGGTAATGCTTATCCGACGCCGCCTGCTCCAGAGTGGCTCCGCCTTGAGGCATAATGCCCGCATAGAAGGCATAGCCGTAGTCGCTTTCGGGATCAAGCTCCTGAGTTCCCGCCAAGCCGTAAGCCGCGTATTCTGTCTTTTCACCTGCCAGTTTCAAAAACATAACCCCATTCTAACCTTTACGCTAAAAATGTCAAGGAGCTTTGTTAAAAGTGAAATAATTTTTCCGAAGCCGGCGGCAGCGGCCAACCGGTCGCGGTACATTGGCTTGATATGCTGGTGTCGGGGCTTTGCCTCTTTGCGCGAGTGCCAGAGACACACGCCTTTCTGAGCGCCGCATTTGACACTTGCATGGCAGAGGCAATATCTGTATGGTTGACCTGTCAAAATCAATTCCGGCAAGTTTCGGAGTTTGTTATGCACATTAAGGAGGAACTATGAAAAATGTATCAGGAGGCGCGGTCTTGCTAGGACCTGTGCTGAAACGGTGTGCCGTGTTCTGCGCCATGGCCATGGCGCTTGTGGCAACGGTGAGCGCGGGCGGTGGAGGGCAGAAAGCGCAAAGCTCAAACAGGCTCTATATCTATAACTGGACGTACTATACGCCGCCGTCAGTTATCGAAAAGTTCGAGAAGGAGTACGGCGTTACAGTGATCTACGACGAGTTTGCCTCTAACGAGGAGATGTTCGCCAAGCTGCAGGCCGGCGGCATGGGGTATGACATCATCTTCCCTTCCGGCGACTATGTTTCAATCATGATTAACGAAGGGATGCTGGAAAAGATCGACAAGTCAAAGCTCTCCAACATGGGCAATGTTGATCCTGCGGTACTACAGAAGGCCGTCTACGATACCACAATGGATTACTCGGTTCCCTACTACTGGGGCGCGGCGGGCGTTGCGGTTAACACGGCCAAAGTTCCTAACTTTGAACGGGACTGGTCGATTTTCAGCCGCGCTGACCTGCGCGGACGTATGACTATGCTGGACGACATGCGCGAAGTCATGGGCGACGCGCTGGTGAGCCTGGGCTATTCGGTGAACACGAAGAATCCCGCTCAGATTGCCCAGGCGCGTGATCTGATTAACACAAGCTGGAAGCCGAACCTCGTGAAGTTTGACGCCGAGGCTTTTGGCAAGGGCTATGCTAACGGGGACTTCTGGGTAGTGCAGGGTTATGCTGAGGTGGTGTACGAGGAGATAGCTGACAACGAACAGCTCAAGAAGGACACCGTGTTCTTTATCCCAAAGATAGGCGGCCCGGCCTATATTGACAGTATGTGTATACTCAAAGGGGCGCGGAACATGGACCTTGCTCATAAGTTCATCGACTTTATTCACAGGCCGGACATTTACGCTGAGTTTGCTGATTTCTTTGGTTTCCCCGCGACCGCCAACATTCCGGCGCGGCAGTTCCAGAAGAAAACACCGTACTACCTGCCCGAAGACCTCGCCAATACCGAACTCAAGGACGACCTGGGCGCGGAACTGGAACTCTATCAGGATGCGTGGCTTACCGTCAGGCTTGGGGACTAGCATGATTTCTGCGGCGTGAAAACCGCGCCGCCTAATGTAAAAAGCGCCTGAGGTTCAGGCGCTTTTTTTATCAAGGCTTCATACCGGCGGTGGCACTTCAACTTGTACACGCGCCTTAATTGGTATACTTTTGGGTAATGAAGGAAACATTGAAAACAAAAGTATTACATTTTGATTGCTTTGCTGGTATATCCGGGGATATGGCTCTGGGGGCGCTGGTTGATTTGGGGGTGAATCCTGACGAACTGCGGCGGCAACTGAGTATGCTGGACATAGACGGCTGGAAACTTGAGTTTCAGCGCGACGAGCGCGGCGGCATCGGCGGTCTTCACGCCGTGGTCGATCTGGGTACACAAACCGACCATATCGCGCACGACGACGCGCCGCACGATTCCCATCACCACGACCATGACGTGCCACACGACTGTCATCACCACGACCATGACGTGCCGCACGACTGTCATCATCACGACCATGACGCGCCGCACGATTCCCATCATCACGACCATGACGCGCCGCACGGCTGTCATCACCACGACCACGACGCGCCGCATGACTGTCATCACCATGATGCGCCGCATGGCTGTCATCATCACGACCACGACCATGACGCGCCGCATGACTGTCATCATCACAACCATGACCATCATGTCCATCGTTCATGGAAAGACATTCGCGCACTTATAGAACAGTCCGGCATTAGCGCGGGAGCGAAGCAGCGAGCGCTGGCGATATTCACCCGCCTTGCCGAAGCCGAAGCGCACGTACATGGAAAGGCGGTGGATGACGTCGCCTTTCACGAAGTCGGGGCGCTTGACTCAATCATTGATATTGTGGGTACAGCGATCTGTCTTGACCTGCTCAAGCCGGAGCGGATTACCTGCGGGGAAATTGAGCTGGGCGGCGGTACGGTGAACTGCGCTCACGGAATCCTGCCTGTTCCCGCGCCAGCTACGCTCATACTGATTCATGGTATGCCGGTAAGAAGCGGCGGCTTTAACAAGGAAATGACAACACCCACTGGCGCGGCAATCCTTGCAGCCTCGGTTGACGAGTTCGTGAGCGTGAGGCGTTTCACTGAAATCAAGACCGGTTACGGTATTGGCTCACGCCGTATGGAGCGGCCAAACTTCTTGCGCGTTTCATGGCGTGAGGAAACAGCGCCGCCGCCTGTGTCTTTACAGTCGGCGGTAAAACCGTGGAAAACTGAGGAACTGGTACTCATGGAGGCAAACATCGACGACATGAGCAGCGAATCCCTTGGTTTCCTCATGGAAAGCCTCTTTGAAGCAGGCGCACTCGACGTTACCTTCACCCCTTGTACCATGAAGAAGTCTCGTCCTGGCGTCATTGTCGCCTGCCTTGCCAGCCCAGCACAGCTTGACGGCCTGCGGAAAACCTTCTTTCTGCGCTCAAGTACCATCGGCTTTCGAGAAACCACAGTGAACAGACTTTCGCTCCGGCGGGAAGAAACCAGCTTGGACGGCGATTTTGGCTCGGTTCGCGTAAAAACCGTGTTCTGGGAAGATAAACCGCTCCGCAGCAAGCTTGAATACGATGACCGCGCCCGCCTTGCCCGTGAGCGCGGCGTTTCCCTTGAGGAAGTTGAGCGCCTTATCCGCCACCCTCGTTAGTCTGCGCCCAAACCGCGGGTGAACGCTTTCTCTATGTCCAGCGCGGAAAGGAAACAGCTTACGGTTCGTGGTTCGTCGCTCAGGTTAAAAAGTACAGATATATCGCGCCGTCTTCGACGCTGTTGACCCTGATTGCATCCTCATCGTCCTGTTTGATCTGGCGGGGAGACCCGCCTTTCTGAGAAACAGCAAGCGCCTCTTTGTTCGTAATCAGCGAGAGTGTCCTTTTTGTGAAAGCTAAGCGTTTTCCCCTTGACATGTTCAGCGTAATAATTAGAATGGTTTTATGCTTTTGAAACAGGCAGGTAAAAAAGACAGAACACGACCCACGACCCACGACCCACGACCCACGACCCACGACCCACGACCCACGACCCACGACCCACGACCCACGACCCACGACCCACGACCCACGACCCAATTATATTCTATTAAGAAGACGGCGTGTCAAGTACCTGACGCCGCAAACCCCTCGACTTAGCCAGATTTCACCGTTTAGACAGCAAAACCTCTCTTTTTTAGACAAAAACGTCTCATCCGTTGTGCGGAATGGAGTCTTCCCCTTATGAAAACAGCCCTCATCACCGGCATCACCGGCCAGGACGGAGCCTATTTGTCAGAATTTCTTCTGAAGAAAGGCTATCACGTCCACGGTATCAAGCGCCGTTCCTCCAGCTTTAACACCCAGCGTATTGATCACCTCTATCAGGACCTTCATGTTGCTGATAACCATTTTATGCTTCACTACGGCGATCTAACCGATACCTCAAACCTCATCCGTATCATCCAGCAGGTACAACCTGATGAAATCTACAACCTCGGCGCTCAAAGCCATGTGCAGGTCTCCTTTGAAGTACCGGAATACAC